>JAGVUH010000460.1 GCA_019136395.1 Gammaproteobacteria bacterium | reverse complement strand
CATTAGCCATTCAGTGAACCGTTACCCAGCAGTCATCCGCAATCAACCATTTCTCCCGATTACCACATCCGGATCTAGCCGCCGTTTATCTTAAGGTTAAGAACATGGCCATCAACGTTTACTACGATAAAGACGCCGACCTCTCCCTCATCCAGTCCCGCCAGGTCGCCATCCTCGGCTACGGCTCCCAGGGCCATGCCCACGCCAACAACCTCAAGGACTCCGGCGTCAAGGTCACCGTCGGCCTGCGCCCCGGCTCCGCCTCCGCGGTCAAGGCCGCCCATGCCGGCCTGGACGTCAAGCCCATCGCCGAGGCCGTCGCCGCCGCCGACGTGGTCATGGTCCTGGCCCCGGACGAGCACCAGGCCCGCCTCTACCGCGAGGACATCGCCCACCACATCAAGCCCGGCGCCGCCCTCGCCTTCGCCCATGGCTTCAACATCCACTTCGGCGCCATCGAGCCCCGTGAGGACCTGGACGTCATCATGATCGCCCCCAAGGGCCCGGGCCACCTGGTGCGCTCCACCTACACCCAGGGCGGCGGTGTCCCCAGCCTCATCGCCGTCCACCAGGACGCCAGCGGCCAGGCCCGCGACATCGCCCTGGCCTACGCCTCCGCCAACGGTGGCGGCCGCGCCGGCATCATCGAGACCAACTTCCGCGAGGAGTGCGAGACCGACCTCTTCGGCGAGCAGGTGGTCCTGTGCGGCGGCCTCACCGCCCTGATCCAGAACGGCTTCGAGACCCTGGTGGAGGCCGGCTACGCCCCGGAGATGGCCTACTTCGAGTGCCTGCACGAGGTCAAGCTCATCGTCGACCTCATCTACGAGGGCGGCATCGCCAACATGCGCTACTCCATCTCCAACACCGCCGAGTATGGCGATCTGACCCGCGGCCCGCGCATTGTCACCGCGGAGACCAAGGCCGAGATGAAACGCTGCCTGGCGGAGATCCAGTCCGGGGACTTCGCCAAGGAATTCATCCTGGAAAACCAGGCCGGCGCCCCCAAGCTCAAGGCCCTGCGTCGCCTGGGGCAGGAGCATCCCATCGAGGAGGTCGGCGAGCGCCTGCGGGAGATGATGCCCTGGATCAAGGCGGGGAAGCTGGTGGATAAGAGTCGCAACTGATGGTCTCGGGGGGACCCGGGCGAGCGCTAGCCTCCTCGGGCATCCTCACCAGCCGCCAAGCACCTTGATCATCATCCCCGCCCGCAACGAGGGCGCCGCCATCGCCCAAGTCATTGCCGAGGCCAGACGCCACTTCACCACGCCGGTGGTCGTCATCGACGATGCCAGCGAGGACGACACCCTGGTCCAGGCCGCAAGGGCGGGAGCGACCGTCCTCCGGCTCCCCTTGCATCTCGGGGCCTGGGGCGCGATGCAGACGGGAATGCGCTACGCCTATCGGCAAGGTTGGGAACTGGTGGTGACCCTGGATGCCGATGGCCAGCACGACCCGGCGGATATCGCCCCCCTCATTGCCCCGTTGCGTGAGGGTGCGGCCGATGTGGTCATCGGTGCTTGTCCACTGCGGGTCAGCAGGGCCCGCCGACTAGCCTGGCATTATTTCCGCACCTTGTCCGGTATCGCCCTGGAGGACCTCACCTCGGGTTTTCGCGCCTATAATCGCCAGGCCATGGAACGTCTCATCTGCCCGGACGCCACCCTCCTTGATTATCAGGATGTGGGGGTATTGCTAATCCTGCGTCGTCAGGGGTTGCGGGTATTGGAAATCCCCGTGACCATGCGGGACCGTTACGATGGTAAATCCCGTATTTTCAACTCCTGGTGGACGGTGGGACATTACATGCTCAAGACCAGCATGCTCTGCCTGGCGGGAATTGGCGGTCAGCGTGGGCGCGCCTGTTCGGACCAAGATTAGTTTTCTCCCCTCATGACCTATCATTTGACCTCCTTGTTCATTGGCCTGGTCATGGCTGGTTCCATCCTCTGGCTGCTGCGGCGGGCGCATCTCCATGGCGCCCATGCCCTCTGGTGGATCACCCTCGCGATCGCCATCATCCTCCTCGGCAGTTGGCCTCGACTCACGGATCTGGTTGCCCGTTACCTGGGGGTCAGTTATCCGCCAATCATCGCCGTCCTGATCGCCTTTGCCCTCGTTCTGGTCAAGATGTTGACCATGGACCTGGAGCGTTCGCGTCTCGAACAGCGTCTGCGCCGTCTGGCCCAGCGGTTGGCCTTGCTGGAAGCACGCCTGGATGCCCTCACCCCAGCGGCCTATTCGAGCCTCGATCATCCCCAGGCGAATCTCCTGACTGAGCCGCCGCGTGACGGCTTGCTTTCAAGCCGTGACCCATCCAGAGGGGAACGACCGGCGTAATCGGCGCGTCGTTGATCCCATGCGCGTGCTTCACGTCGGCAAGTTTTATCCCCCCTTCGCGGGTGGGATGGAATATTTTCTTGCCGATCTGCTGGCGGCCCAAACGAAATTGGGCTTGCCAGTGGCCGCCCTGGTGCATGACGAGGGGCCTGGCTGGCAGGCCCGTACACCCCCGCTGGGCACCCCGCCGCCACTGATCTACCGCGCCCCCTGTCTAGGGCGTCTCCTCTACGCCCCCCTCAGCCCCAGTTTTCCCTACTGGCTGAATCGCGTGATTCGGGAGTTCGACCCGCAGCTACTGCACCTGCATTTGCCCAACACCTCGGCCTTTGCCGCCTTGGCGTTGCCTCGCGCCCGGCGCCTGCCTTGGGTGGTGCATTGGCACGCGGATGTGGTCGCGTCCACGATCGACCGCCGCCTGGCCTTGGCCTACCAACTGTACCGCCCTTTCGAACAGCGACTGCTGGGCCATAGCCAGGCCATCATCGCCACCTCGCCACCCTATCTGGACGCCAGCCTGGCCCTGCGACCCTGGCGCGAGCGGTGCGAGGTCATCCCCTTGGGGCTGGACCCTAACCGCCTGCCCGTGCCGACGAACGCCAGTCTGGCCTGGGCCGAGGGGGCCTGGGGCGGCCAGGGCCCGCGGGTCCTGACGATCGGCCGACTCACCTATTACAAAGGCCACGAGGTGCTCATTCGCGCCCTGGCACGCCTGCCACGGGTCCGGGGCCTCATCGTCGGTCGGGGGGAATACCAGAAACGATTGCAGGGGTTGATCGAGGAATTGGCCCTGGGCGATCGCGTCCGCCTGCTGGGGTATCAGCGCGCGGACCAGCTCGCCGCCCTGCTAGCAACCTGCGACCTCTTTAGCCTGCCCTCCCTGGAGCGTACAGAGGCCTTTGGATTGGTCCTGCTCGAGGCCATGCATTTTGGCAAGCCGATCCTCGTCAGTGACATTCCGGGATCAGGCGCCCCCTGGGTCGTGGCGCAGGCCACCAATGGCCTCCGCGCCCCTCCGGGTGATGCCGAGGCGCTAGCGCATGCCTTGTCCGGAATGCTTGCCAATCCGGCGCGGATGCGGGCCTTGGGGGCGGCCGGAGCCAAGGCCCTGGAACATCAATATGCGTTAGGCCCGATTGCCACGGCTATCCAGTCACTTTACCAACGACTCGTCCCTCCGGCGAATTTCGACCCTCTGGCGAACCCTTAGGGATTCCGATGGCCGTGGGGGGTTGAGTCCATTCCAACCACACCGTCAACAGCCAGAAGGTGAAGGCCGGCACAAAGTGCAATATCACGCGGTTAAGACTGGTGGCCTTGACCGCCCAGAGATAGGCCTCGGTCCAGAAAAAGAGCACGTAGAGGGCGGCCAGGGCCGTCAGGGTCCAGAGCAAACCCGCCTGGAACCAGGCAGCGGTTCCCCCCCGCCAGAACTTGACCCCGGCGGCGAACAAGGCCAGCACGATCAGATAGGGCAATAGATGCCATTGACTGTAAAGAAAGGTGTGCCGCAACAGGGGTTCCCAGGGCGATTCGCGGGTGAGCTTGATGACGCCGATGTGGGGGAGTTGGATCAGTTCTGAACTGAGTTGCAGGCGACCCAGCACCGGGATGTCCCAATCAATCCCCCCCGTGAACCACAGGCCCAGGCCAATCCCCACCACGCCGAGTCCCACCGCCAGCCACCCGAACCGGCTCAGCTTGGTGACCAGCAGGGCGGGGATGAACGGCAGGGCCCAGACCAGACCCTCGCGTTTGATCGCGGCGCAGGCCAGAAGCAGGACCAGGGTCAGCATTCCCTGACGGGGGTCGCCATCCCTCAGCCACAACAGGAAGGACATAAAGGCCAGGCCCAAGGCATAAGCCAGCCAGAGATCGGCATAGCCCGCCAGGGCGATATGGGTATCCAGCAGGGGCAGGGAGAGCAACAGCCAGGTAAAGACCAGGGCCGTCAGCGGCGATGCCCCCCACCCGCGGGCGCCGCCATAAAAACCGAGCCCCAACCCCACCCCGGCACCCATCCAGGGGAGTTTTGCCAGGATCTCATCCCAGCCGCCAGAGACCAGACCGGGCCAGGCCATCACCAGGGAGAGGGTGGCGGGATAGTTCCAAGCCTCGATAGTATGGGCCGTTCCCCCAGGGTCGTTCAGCCAGGCTTGGGCGGAAACGAAGGGTGCGAGGCTACCCAATTCCGTCCAGACCCGGGCGCGCGCCCCCCAAGTGGTCCAGGCGTCCCAAGGAAAGAGGGGTTGCCACCAGATCTCCAGCCCCAGATCAATCAGGCGCATGGCCAACCAACCACCCACCGCCAGCCAGGCCAGCCATTGCCATCGAGATAGGGGGGGGCGCTGACCACCGGCGGCCGGGTGGCGCTTGTAGCGCCAGTAAAGAACCAGAACCCCAACTAGCAGCAGGCCGGCGAAGAGGACCAAGGTCAGGCTTGGCTCCAGCGGCCAGCCCAAGCCCCCTTGCAGGCGTAGCATCAGGGCCACCCCCAGGAGGCCAAGGAGATAACCATAGCCTAAGGATAGCGCCCAGCGCCCAGCGCCGGGGGCATCCCAGCGCAGCAGCCACCGGAGCCACAGGCTGGCTGCCAACCACGGGACCAGCAGGGCCGCCATCACCCACCAGATACTGATCATCCCTTACCCCCTCGAATCTGATAAAGGCTGCCCACGCCGGTCATCTCGCTCAGGTGCCTTGCCGGCAGGGAAACCCCTTTCCCGGACAACTGCTGTTTGGAGCCGTCGAACCGGATGTCTTCGGGCGCTCTAAACAAAAGAATGTAGTCACCCGCCTTGACCTGTTGGCGTCGAGGCAACCCTTGGCTGCTGAAGACCCGATGGGGCAGCAGGTGATAGCCCAGCCTTCCCGTCAGGTAGTCCCTTGGTTCCTTGCTCAACACGAAAAGGCGGCTCGGGCTGAGGGGCAGGCGTTGCTTTAGTTCTCCGGCGGCCTTCAGGAGTTGTTCATCTTGCGCACCTTGCGGCCTAGGGAAGGTAGAGAACTGTGCCGCCTGGGCCTGTGTGTCGAGGAGCCGGGTACCCAACAACCACTGCCACCGCGCGTCCAGCGCCAGCCAGCCTGCCAGGATCAAAATGGCCAGTGTCCAAGCAGAGGAGGGTCCCGGCCAGACCCGGCTCAATCCCCGGGCCAGGGTCCAGGCGAGCAACACCCACAGCGCCACCAAAAACACCGGGGCGAGGGCCAACGGGGGCTGACCGGTACCGGCGTGAAAATTAATCGCGCGTCCCGACCAGCCATCGACCTGGGTCCAGACCGCCGCCAGGGTCGGCGGGATGGACAGGAAGGTGGGCGCGCGGGGGACGAGAAGAAGCCGGCGCACCAGGATGGGCTCCGCCACCGGCCCCGAGAGCAACAGACCAAGCTGTTGAATTTGGCCCTCCCAACCCGGAGCGGAGCCCAGATCCACCCGGCTCGCCGCCACCTCCTCGGCCCGCAGTGGACGCCGCTGCCGCAGTTGTGGCTGGCTACTGCTGACCCAGGTCAGGGCCAGGATCGTGCCCGGCGGCGCCTCGATCTCCCAGCCCAGCCAGGCATACCGATCAGCCCGGAATGGGGGAACCCGGGCCACCAGCAGGCCCGGCTGGTCCCTGGGCAGATCGGTGATCACCATCTCCGCTGCCGCAGCTTCACTTCGACCGTTGATCAGGGCCAGCCGGTTCGCGCCCATGCCCATGGCACCAGCGCCCTCGTCACCGATAAACAATAAATAGAGCCAGCCACTCAGCCAGAGGATGCCGAGGGCTCCGGCCGCCGCCAACAGCAAGCCAGCCCCGTGTGCGAGGATGACCGACCAGGAAAATAGGGGGCGTATCATGGTTGCCATGCGATCCTTCCGCCTCAATTGGATAGGGGCAAACGGCCACCCCGGTAATCATGTTAGAATAATTAAATGATGTTTGATAGTTCACATTCGCCCAGGCGGAGTTCGTCCACGCCAAGCCCGACTGGCTTGGGGAGGGTTTTACGTTCCCCTGGAGCACCAAGCCGGCAAGGGACTGTTGCATCACGACAACAAAAATTGGTTTCTATGCAAGATCAGTTGATTGTTAAGGATTTATTTGTGTATCAAATGAGTACCAGTGGGCAAAAAAAAGTTGCACCGCCCTATTGACAGTGCCTGGGAAGCTGGCTAACCTTACCTCAAACAAGATCGTTGGCACTGATCTTGACCTTTGAATGAACGCGAACGGCGCCGCCCTTACGCGGTGTGGTTCGTGATCAGGGATTTAAAGCCTGGATAATTTTCCATATGGTTAGCAAGAAGTTTTCCATTACTTTCCTCCTCGCCGTCGCCATTGTGGCCCAGGGTTTAGGC
>JAGVUH010000437.1 GCA_019136395.1 Gammaproteobacteria bacterium | reverse complement strand
CCTTCGTCGGCGTCATCGACCTCCTCAAGGCGAAGGGGCTGGAGCGGGTAAGCATCCTGACCCGCCGGTCCTGAGGCTGAGGTTGCTGATGCCCAGTCGCTCGTGCGGATCCTGTATCGGGCTTGGCATTCTGATCTCGGCCCTGGTGCATGGCTTGGGTCTGTCTCTGTTGCTACAGCGCCAGCCGCCAACCCTGGAGGCCGGCGCGGAGGCCGGGCTGGAATTGGAACTGGCCCTGTTTGCACCGGCAGGCGGCGGCCTGGCGCCCGTCACCCCCTCCGCGACCCTCGCGGAGCCGGAACCCGCTCCGGTGCCACCGGCCGAACAGTCACCCCCTCCCCGGGCGATGCCTGAACCCCTTCTCAGCCCCTCCCTGGTCGAGGACAAGCCAACCCCCCCGCCGGAAGCGCAGCCCAAACCAATGGCGCCATCGCAGGCGAAGCCCAAGTCAACCCCCCAACCGAAACCCACGCCCAAGCCCAAGCCCAAGCCGACGTCGAAGCCAGTGGAGCCGTTACCTTCGCGCCCGCCCCAATCAACCACGGAGGCCAAGCGGCCCCCCCAAGCGGATCAGCTCCCGCCGGACGCCCCGCCAGGGCCGGGAACGGGTCCGACGCGGCCCGCCGCTGGACCGAATGGGGACGAAAAGGGGACGGCCGCCCGCGGCACCAACACCGAGGGGGCTTTCCTGGCCGAACTGCAACGGGCGATCATTCGTCATCAGCGCTATCCGGAACAGGCGCGCCGTGAGGGTCGGCAAGGCAGCGCCACCCTAAGCTTCGTCCTGCTCGGGGATGGCCGTTTCGACCAGGTGCGGGTGGCGCGGTCGTCCGGCGACCGTGACCTGGACCAGGCCGCCATCGAATCCCTGCAACGCTTGGGGCGCTTTCGACCCATCCCCCTGGATCTGGGTCGTGACCGATGGCCCCTGAGCGTCGTCATCCGCTTCAATTTGCACTGACCGCGACCCCCGACCCGCGACGCCCGACCCGGAAACACCGGCCAGCAAACCCCTATTGAAACAGGCTTCCGCCCGCCATGCGCCTGCTGATCATCGAAGACAATCAAGACCTGGCCGCCAACCTCTGCGAGTACCTGGAGGAGCGCGGCCACATCCTGGATGCCGCCGCCGATGGTCTCACTGGGCTGCACCTCGCCGTCACCCAGCCCTATGACGTCATCGTCCTCGACCTGGTCCTCCCGGGCCTGGATGGCCTCAGCCTCTGCCGCAAGCTGCGCGCGGAGGCCGGGCTGGAGACGCCGGTGCTCATGCTCACCGCCCGCGACGCCATCGAGGATCGCGTCATCGGGCTGGACGCCGGGGCCGACGATTACTTGGTCAAGCCCTTCTCCCTGCGCGAACTGGAGGCCCGCCTGCGCGCCCTGGTCCGCCGTGCCGAGGGGCGGGGGCAACGGCAGCGGCTGGAGGTGGCCGACCTGGTCTTCGACATCGCCAGCCTGCGGGTGACCCGGGCCGGACGGGAGATTGAGCTGCCGCCCATCCCCATGCGCATCCTTGAAGTGCTGATGCGCCGGTCGCCGCGGGTGGTGAGCCGTGCCGACCTCGAGGCCCACATTTGGGGCGATTCCCCCCCGGATAGCGATGCCCTGCGCACTCACCTGCATGTCCTGCGTGGCCTCATCGACCCGGCCGGTTCGCGCCCCCTGCTCCACACCCTGCGTGGCCGGGGCTACCGGCTGGGGGCTGAAGATGCGCAACAACCCTAACCATCATGAGGCGGCAAGCCACGCCACTGATAATGAAAGATATTTCCGTGAATTTTACGCTAACCCGAAGAGGTCGCGCTACAAGCCTAGCCTGCGCCTACGCGTCGCCCTGGCCTTCGCCGGCTTGGGGGCGGTGCTGAGCCTGTTGTTATCGCTCTGGCTCCAACTGGCCAGCCACGAGGCGGGGCTGCGCCTCATGGACGAGACCCTCAAGGCGGAGCTGGAGGACTATCGCGCCCGCCGCCAGCGCAATCCCCTGTCCCTGCCACCGGCCACCCTCACCCTGCTCGGCTACGTCCTGCCGGGCCCCGCCGGGGCCGCCCCGCCGCCAGCGTCCCTCCTCGCCCTGGCCCCCGGCCATCATGACGTCCAGATCGCAGGGACGCCCTACCGCCTGCTCGTCCAGGAGGCCGAGGGCTCCCGCTACTTCCTGCTCTACAACGAGACCCGCCAGGCCGCCCGCGAGGCCGATTTCCGCTGGCTGCTGGCCAGTGGCGTGCTGATGATGACCCTGATCGCCAGCGCCGCCGGCTTCTGGCTGGCCGGGCGGGTCATCGCGCCGGTGACGGCCCTGGCCGCCCGGGTCCGCGAGCTGGAGCCCGAGGCCGCCCCGGACCCCCTGCGCCTGGACTTTCCCACCGGCGAGCTGGGAGCCCTGGCCACGGCCTTCGACCGCTACCTGGGCCGATTGCGGGCCTTCATCGAGCGCGAACGCGCCTTCACCGCCGATGTCAGTCATGAGTTGCGCACCCCCCTGGCCGTCATCCAGGGCGCGGCGGAGATCGAGGCCGACAATCCCGATCTGACCCCGCGCCAGCACCAGCGTGCCCTTCGCATCCAGCGCGCCGCCCAGGAGATGGCGGAGATCATCACCGCCCTGCTTGCCCTGGCCCGCGAGGAAGCGGGGCCGATGGCCCGGGATCAGTGCCCCCTGGCCGAGGTGGTGCGCAACGGCGCCGAACGGCACCGGCACCTCATCGCCCAGCGTCCGGTGGCGCTGGTGGTGGAGGTCGCCGCCGAACCCCGAGTCCCCGCCGAGCGGGCCCTGGTTCGCATCGTCGTCGCCAACCTGATCCGCAACGCCCTGGAACATACGGACCAGGGCCAGGTCCTGATCCGTCTGGAGCAGGACCGCCTCCTCGTCCGCGACACCGGCCGCGGCATCGCCGCGGATCAGCTTTCCCGTCTCTTCCAGCGCCACTACAAGGGCGGCGCCAGCCAGGGCGAGGGGATCGGCCTGTCGCTCACCAAACGCATCTGTGACCGCCACGGCTGGGAGATCGAGGTGGAGAGCGAGGAAGGGCGCGGGACCGAGGTGCGGCTGCTGTTCAATCCCACATCTGCTGATCTTAACGGAGCCTTAACCTGAGCTTGACCTGGCCTTGACGCGGCTTGGCGTACCTTGAAGGGCACCAACGTATCGAGGTGCCCATGTCTCCGCCGCCGACCAAACCCATCCATCCCCACTTCTGGCTCCGGGCCTGGCTGCCTTTCCTGCGCTGGTGGCCGCGGGTCAATCGCGGCACCTTGCGCGCTGACCTGCTGGCGGGCCTCACCGGGGCGGTGGTGGTGCTGCCCCAGGGCGTCGCCTTTGCCACCATCGCCGGCATGCCCCCGGAGTATGGCCTCTACGCCGGCATGGTCCCCGCCATCATCGCCGCCCTCTTCGGCTCCTCCTGGCACCTGGTTTCGGGTCCCACCACCGCCGCCTCCATCGTGCTCTTTTCGATCCTGTCCCTGCACGCCGAGCCCGGCTCCGCCGGCTACGTGGAACTGGCCTTCACCCTCACCTTCATGGTGGGGCTGATCCAGATCGCCCTGGGCGCGGCGCGGCTGGGGGCCCTGGTCAACTTCATCTCCCACTCGGTGGTGATCGGCTTCACCGCCGGGGCGGCCATCCTCATCGCCACCAACCAGGTCAAGAACTTCTTTGGCCTGGCCATCCCGCGCGGCTCCTCCTTCGCCAACACCTGGGGCTCCCTGTTCACCCACCTGGACCAGATCGATCCCCACGTGACCGGGGTGGCGGTCCTCACCCTGGCCCTCGGCGTGGCGGTGCGGCGCTGGCTGCCGCGCTGGCCCTACATGATCGTCGCCATGCTCGGCGGTAGCCTGCTGGGGGTGGCCTTCAAGTATGCAGGCATCGAGAGCATCGGCACCGTCGGCGCCCTGCCCGCGAGTCTGCCACCCCTGTCCCTGCCCGACCTCACCCTGGAAAACCTGCGCGATCTGGCCAATGGGGCGGTGGCGGTGACCCTGCTGGCCCTCACCGAGGCGGTCTCCATCGCCCGCGCGATGGCGGTGCGCTCCGGCCAGCACCTGGACGGCAACCAGGAGTTCATCGGCCAGGGGTTGTCCAATCTCGTTGGCAGCTTCTTTTCCGGCTATGTCGCCACCGGCTCCTTCAACCGTTCGGGACTCAACTATGCTGCCGGCGCCCAGACGCCCCTGGCCTCGGTGTTCTCCGCCGTGCTGCTGGCCCTGATCGTCCTGCTGGTGGCCCCCCTGGCGGCCTGGCTACCCAACGCGGCCATGGCCGGGGTCCTGTTCCTGGTCGCCTGGGGGCTCATCGACTTCCACCACATCCAGCAGATCGCCCGCACCAGCCGCGCCGAGACGGCCATCCTGGTGACGACCTTTCTCGCGACCCTGACCATCGAACTGGAAGAGGCCATCGTCATCGGCGTCATCCTGTCGCTGGTGATCTATCTCAGCCGTACCTCCCGGCCCCAGGTGGTGCGGCGCGTCCCCGACCCCCAACACCCCAAGCGCAAGTTCAGCCGCGATCCCGAATTGCCGGAGTGCCCCCAGCTCAAGATGGTGCGGATCGATGGCTCCCTGTTCTTTGGCGCCGTCTCCGCGGTGCGTGACCAGTTCCATGTCTTCGAGCAGCGCGCGCCGGCCCAACACCATCTGATCGTGGTGGCCTCGCCGATCAACTTCGTCGATGTCGCCGGGGCCGAGTTTCTCACCACCGAGGCCCGCCAGCGCCGGGCTCGGGGCGGTGGCCTCTATTTCATCCAGATGAAGCGCGCGGTTCGGGATACCCTGGAACGGGGCGGCTACCTGGACGAGATTGGCCCCGACCACCTCTTCCGCTCCAAGGGCGAGGCGATCGCGACCGTCTTTAATCGCCTCGACCCCGAGATCTGCCGTGGCTGTCGGCTGAAGGTCTTTCTGGAGTGCGGCCGAACGCCGGGGACGGCCAGCATTCCCGTCCCTATCCCTATCCCTATCCCTATTTCCATCCACGCGCCGGGGTCTGCGCCCGCGGCCGCGGGTCACCCGGTGGATGTCGCGCCCTGGCCGAGGCCCGGGTACGAAGAAGAACCGGTGGCTGTCGCCGAGGGGGCCGGCCGATGAAGGACGGCCCCGTCCTCTGCATCCTCGACCCCGATGCCCGCGGCGAGCAGGTGCTGCGGCAGGCCGCCGCCCTGGCCAGGCGGCTGGATTCTCCCCTGGCCCTGGCCCACTTCGTGGAGCACGACGCGGGTTTTGAGGCGGACCATGTCCCCTTCCTGACGCCGCGGGCACTGAACGAGGCCCTGGCCGAGGTGGCCAGGGTACGCTTGCGCGACCTGCTCGCCGAGCTGCACCTCACCGCCTCCCTGTGGGTGGAGGTCCGCTCCTGCCGTGCCGGTGCCATCCGCCTGGCGCTGCAACTGGGCGCGGGGGTGGTCGTCCTTGGCGCCCATAGCCCCTGCGGACTCGCCAGTGGCCAGGCCGGCACCGGCCCTGAACCCCTGCCGTTCGATGTCCTGCGGGTGCAGGTCCGGCGCCACCGGGACACCTGGCGGCGCTGGGTCGACCACCTGCTCGACCCAGCGGGGCCAGGGTTCTTGCAGGCGTGAGGCTGATTGGCCCGGCGGGGCAGGGGTTGCAGGATTGAGGCTGAACGTCCTGGTGGGGTAGGCGATGGGCAAAATTGAGGCTTGCGGGGCCAGGACACGTAATGGGACCTGCCCCAGCCCGTTGCCTCGCCCCGCGGCGGTAAGGTCTTATCTCTTTCCGCCTCCGCCGGCACCACAGGCGCCACCGCGCTCCATGGGGCTGTCGATGATGGCATCCACCACTTCCTGATCGAGGTATTGGGCCTCATATGGCACACCTTGCGCCTCGATCGTGGCGGCGAAGGACCGCAGATGGTTACGGGAGCCACACAACAGGCTTGCATACACCTGGGCCAGATCCGCATGGGTCGTGGCGGCGATGGCGGCCTCGTTGTCCTCGATATCCACTTCCTCGATCAGGCCACCGACCTGGAGGGCCTCCAGGTAGGAAAGCTCGCCTCGCGCCAACAGGTCGTCGTAGAGCTGTTGCAACTCGTCATTCTTGAAGGCGCCGATCTCGGACAGGGCTGGATCGGTCAGCCGGTACCTGTCGAGTAGGGCCTTGATGGCATCCATGTGTTTCTGCTCGGAAACGGCGATGTTGCTGAAGGGCGGCAGGCCCCAGGCCTGGTCCATAGAGAGGTAGATGTCCCTGGCCAGCTTCTCCTCTTCACGCATGAAGGTCAGGGTGTCCGCCTCCGCGGCGCTCAAGGGCTGCACCTGGCAGGCGCTTGACCCGGGACGACAGGGCTTGGCCGCCGGGCCGGCGGCAAGCGCCGGGGTCGTGGACAGAAGGGCCGGTCCGGATAGGACCAGCGTCAGTGTCGCGGCGATCAGGTTGCGTTTGGTGTTCATGGTCATACTTCGCTCTGGGTTGGATGGCATGAAGGGGTTGCCTTCACGGGATTCACCGACGTCCGCCGCCATGGCCACCGCCAGCGGCCTGGTGGCCGCCAAAGCCGCCACCCGCACTGCCGCCCGCGCTGCCGCCGACTCCGCCACCGGTAGGGCCACCGGAGCCGCCACCCATCCCGAACCCGGTCCCGGACGGTTCCCTGGCGGCCTTCTGTCGGGCCTCGTAGCCGCTGCCGTAGGGCAAGCGGCCTCTCCGGCCCTGGTCGGTAGGGGTCGACCCTCGGCCCAGATCGGGCAGCCGGATCAGATCCGCGCCCTGGTCCAGTCCAGCCGGGATGGAGGAGCCGAAGCCCGCACCAGCCGCCGGTTGCGGTGGCAGCGACAGATTCAGCGGCTTCATCCCCGGCGAGCAGGGTCAGCAGCGGAACCAGAAGTAGCAGCGGAGATCGCGTGCGGTGCATGCTCATGGGGTCTGGGGCTTGGTCGGTGAGGTCATTCTGCCGGCGGGGGGTATCCGGTCGATGTCGTCCCGGCATCCGAGTGTTTCCGATTGTTTCCGTCGGTTTCCACTGCTGGGATGGGCCTGGGGGGCGCGGTACACTGCGCCCATGAGTACCTCCGCCCGCAGTCGCATCCTGGTCGTTGACGATGATCCCAGTCTTCGGGAGCTGCTGGCCGAATACCTGGGCGTCAATGGCCTGGCGGTGGAAACGGTGGCGGACGGGGAGGGGATGCGCGCGGCCTTGCGGCGCGGGATGCCGGACGCCATCGTGCTCGATCTGATGCTCCCCGGGGAGGATGGCTTGAGCCTGACGCGGGAACTGCGCGGCCAGTCCCAGGTGCCCATCCTCATGCTGTCCGCCCGGGGCGAGGAGATCGACCGGGTGGTGGGCCTGGAGGTCGGCGCCGACGACTATCTGTCCAAGCCCTTCGGTCCGCGGGAGCTGCTGGCCCGCCTGCATGCCCTGCTGCGCCGCGCCAAGCCTCCCGCGCGGCTCAGCGTGTCCGGGGTCCCGGCTTCCGCGGACGGTGGCCTCCGCCCGGAGGGCGCGCGGTACGCCTTCGGCCCCTTCGTCATGGATCTGGCGGCGCGTCGCCTGTTGCGTCAGGGTCGTGAGGAGCGGCTGACGGCCGCCGAATTCGATCTGCTGCGCGTCCTGGTGGAGCGCCCCAACCGCGTCCTGTCCCGGGATACGCTGATCGATCTCCTCAAGGGTTTCGACCGCGACCCCTTCGATCGCAGCATCGACATCCGCGTCACCCGCCTGCGCCGCAAGATCGAGGCCGACCCCGCCCGGCCGGTGTACATCCGCACCGTGCGCGGCCAGGGCTACCTGTTCAATCCCCGTGGTGACGAGCCATGAGCCGGGGACAGGGGCCTGACAGACCGGCCGCCGGACCTTCCTGCCCCGCCGCACCCGCCGGACCTTCCTGCCCCGCCGCACCCGCCAACCCCGCCCTCGTGTCAGGGCCAGGGCCGGTGGCTGGACCCGTCACAACCATTCAGGCCCCCTCTCCCCAACCCTCCCCCGCCGAGGGGGAGGGAGCAAGAGAATTTGCCGCTTGTCCTGTCTCTACCAGACCAGGGATTGGGGAGTGTGAATGTTTGCAACCCGTCAAGCCCGCGACCAGAGGTCTGGTGCGGTTTATCGCGCGCCCCCTGGCCATGGCCTTCATCCTCTTCGAGCTGCTCACCGCCGTGGCCGTGGTGGTCTTTCTGATGGGGCCGATGGCCCAGGGCTCGGCCGAACGCCTCGCCGGGCTCATGGTGCTATCCGCCCAGACCTGGAGCGAGTTGCCACCCGCCACCCGGGCGGATTTCGAGCTGGAGTTGGCGCGTACCCATTGGCTGTCGCTGCGGGAGGCAGGCACCCCGCCGCCCGCGTCGGGCTGGCATGGCTTTTACGTCCATTTTCTGGAACGGGCCCTGGCGGCCAAGACGGGGGGCGAGCAGCACCTGAGGGGTGAGTTGCGTGACGGCGAGATCTGGTGGTGGGCGCGGCTGCCCTCCGGGGATGGTTGGATCGACGTCGGTTTTCCGGCCTGGCGCATCGGCACCCACCCCCTGATGGCCTTCCTGTTCACGCTGGGCGGGGGCCTGCTGCTGGCCCTGGTGGCGACCCTTTGGCTGGCGCGGCGTATCGCCGCGCCCCTGGCCCAGATGGAAAGGGCGACCGCCGTCGTGGGACGGGGCGAAATCCCGGCCACCTTGCCCGAGACGGGACCCCGGGAGCTGGCCACCCTGGCGGCGCGTTTCAATCTCATGGCCCGTCAGGTGCGGGAACTCCTGGCGGTCCGCACCACCCTGATGGCCGGTATCTCCCATGACCTGCGCACCCCCCTGGCGCGCATGCGCCTGGCCCTGGCCCTGCTGGCAGAGCGGCCGACGCCGCGGCTGATCGCGCGGCTGGAGGCGGATATCACCGAGATGGACCAATTGATCGGCAGGGTCCTGGACCTGGCGCGGGGCCTGGAGGCGGAGGCGCCGGTGGAACTGGACCTGAGAGCACTGCTGGTGGAGTTGGCCGAGGCCGCTCCCGCCGGTCGGGTGCGCCACACCCTGCCGGCCGCGCCCCTCGTCCGGTCGGTGCCGCCCCTGGCCCTGCGCCGGGTGATCGAGAATCTGCTGGAAAATGCCCTGCGTTATGGCCAGGAGCAGCCGGTGGACCTGGTGCTGGCGGTGTCCGCGGGCCAGGCGCGGATCGGGGTCCTCGATCGGGGGCCGGGGATCCCGCCTGACCAGGTCGAGGCCATGTTCCAGCCCTTCCAGCGGGGGGAGACCTCGCGCAGCCCCCTCA
>JAGVUH010000461.1 GCA_019136395.1 Gammaproteobacteria bacterium | reverse complement strand
AGGGATGGCCTACCTGCACAGCGGCCGCTTCGGCCAGGCCCGCGCCGCCATGGTGGAGGCCAAGCGTCTCGACCCCAGCAAGCAGGCCAAACTCGATGAGGTCATCGCCTGGATCGATCAGCGGTTCAGCCCCTAGTAATGATCAATCGGGGCCGCTTCATGTCTCGTTGGTCAGCAGCGAAGCCTCGCCAACGGTGTTGCTTAGACCCTGTAGATCAATTAGTTCCCGAATTTCTCGCGGCGGTGCCTAAAGCCGGTCCCAGCAATAATTTTCCGAATTGAGAGCGCCCTCAAGGGCGCCGCCCCCACCGCGCCAAAACGGATGTATCCCCGGGTGAGGTCTAGCCAGCGCTGAGGGAAAGGGCGATATCCTCACCGGCCCGGCGTCCAGAGTGTAGCGTCCAGTGGATGGAGGGGGCCGCCCGGTATTCACCACAGACCCAGAGCCCCGAGGCCAGGCGTTGGGGAATGGTAGCCGGATCAGCCACCGGCGGGGCCTGGACGGGCAGGGCCTGGGGGAGCGGGTAAATGGCCAGCCGTTCCCAGGAGGCCACCGGCGGTCCAAACCAGTCACCCAGTTCCCGTCGGATCCTGGCCTCCAGACGATCCGGGTCCTCGCCGACGCCATGGCAGTTGACCGTGATCAAGGCCTTGCCCGGCGGGGCATAGTGCTCGGATAGGTTGCTCGGACACTGGATGCTGTTGATCCGCCCCCGGCCTTCGCCATTCAGGACCAGGTAAGGGCCACGGAAGGGCGGGGCATCCGCAGCGAAGTAGTAGCAGGTGGTGCCGCGGGCTGGTGGCGGGCGCTGGCAGTCGCCGGCATGCCGGGCATGCCCAAGGAGGCGTGCCGCCTCCCACGGGTCCGTGGCGATCACCAGGGCCCGGGCGTCAATCCGTTCTCCCCCGTCGAGCACCGCCTGGCCTTGCTCCAACCCGGTCACCCGGCAGCCGAGGCGTAGCCATTCGCCCCGCATGCGGGCGGCCAGTTGGGCCGGGATCGCCCCCATGCCCCGCGCCGGCAGGGCGGTGTCGCCAAGGGCGAAGGCGCGAAACAGAAACTCGAAGGTGCGCGAGGAGACGCCCAGGTCGGGATCGAAGAAGACGCCGCTGAAGAAGGGCTTGAAGAACCGATCCAGCATCCGTGTGGAGAAACCGCGTGCCTGCAAGCGGGCCAGGGCGGTGGTCTCCGGGCGGGCGTAAAGGTCGGCGATGGTCAGGCGCAGCTTGTCGCCAAGGGTGCCGATGGGCGACAGGAGCATCTCCGGCAGTCGCCAGGGACGACGCCAGACGTCGCTGACGCGGTGGAAGCGCCCCCCACTGCGCACCAGGGCCCCGGGGTAGAAGGGGCGCAGGTCGAGGGCACCGTAGTCCAGCCAGCGTTGCGCCTCGGGGTACCAGGTCTGCAAGACCTGAAACCCACGGTCGAGAAGAAAGCCCTGATGCTGGTCGGTGCGTACCCGGCCACCGATGCCGTCGCTGGCCTCCAGGACCAGGGGGGTGAGGCCCCGTGCTTGCAGGGTCAGGGCGCAGGCCAGGCCGGAAAGACCGGCGCCGATCACGATGACGTCAACTTTCATGGGCGTATTCCTGAATAAATCGCAAGACCAGTCCGAAAGGTCGCACACCGCCTGCCCCCTGGTGGGGGGCGGGTCAGGAAGAGGGGGGGCTGAATGGTTGGCACATTGATCCAGTCCCGGCAATGGTTACGGAGAGGGCACCCACCTATTCCCAGCGGAACAGCCGCGCGGCGATGGCGAGGAAGATCAGGGCCAGGGCCGTCAGCAAGAAGAGTTGGGGGAGGATGTCCGCCGTTTGGGCGCCGTCAATCATGATGGCGCGGGCACCGTCCACCAGGTGGGTCAGGGGCGAGAGTTGCGAGAAGAATCGGGCGGCGGCGCTGGTCCCCTCCATGGAGAACCAGACCCCGGAGAGCAACAACAGGGGCCAGGAGATGAGGTTGAGAATGCCGTCCGCCAGTTCCTCGGTGCGCAGCCGGGCCGAGACGATGAGCCCCAGGCTGATGAGGCACAGGGCGCCGGCGAGATAGATCAGCGCCAGGGCGACATGGGAACCGCGCATGGGGAAGTCGAGGATCAGGGCCGCGCCGCCATAGACGATCAGGCTGGCGCTCATCACCACCACCAGCCGGGAGAGGATCTGGGCGGTGAGGAACTCGAAGGGCGAGAGGGGCGTGGCCTTGAGCCGGCGCAGGACGCCATTCTTGCGGTAACGCACGATGACCCAACCCACCCCCCAGAGGCTGGAGAACATGATGTTCATCGCCAGGATGCCGGGGAGGACCCAGTCGGCGTAACGCAGGGCGGTACCGCTGCGCTCGTGGCGCCGGGGTGGCGCAAGCGTCGGGCCTGGGGCCGGGGAGGGTCCGATCATCCCCCCGGCCTTGAGCTCCTGCTCGGGCTCGGGACCGCGCTCAGGACCAGGATCGGCGCCGGGATCGGGG
>JAGVUH010000653.1 GCA_019136395.1 Gammaproteobacteria bacterium | reverse complement strand
GCCGACGCCTGCCCGGCGGTCATCAAGGACATCCTGTACCGGGCCGCCCAACGCCTGAGCATTCCCCTCACCCTGGTGGCGAACCAGCCCCTGCAAACCCCGCCCTCGCCCCTGATCCGCAGCCAGCGGGTTGGCCAGGGCTTCGACGTCGCTGACCGGCACATCGCCGCCCAGCTCCAGCCGGGGGATCTGGTGATCACGGCGGACATCCCCCTGGCCGCGGAGGTCATCGCCAAGGGCGGCGACGCCATCAATCCCCGCGGCGAGCGCTACACCCCCGACAACATCCGCGAACGGCTGGCAGTGCGCAATTTCATGGAGGAATTGCGCGGCGCCGGGGTGGCCACCGGCGGACCACCGCCCCTGGGTCTGGCCGAGCGCCAGGCCTTCGCCAATGCCCTTGACCGCCTCCTTGCCCAGCGCCAGGCCCAACGCTCGGAGTGTCGCCGTGCTCAGGATGCGAAACGGGACTTCCCAGTCCCCCTTTCGCCCATCTGGCCTCTGCGGCTTCGGGACTTCGCCCCTCCGCCACGCCGGCCAGACGCCCGCGCCTACGCCTACCGGGGACTACCGGCCTTCGCTTCGCTCTCCATGGCCGGCAGCGAGCGTCGCCAGGGTCCGGCCATGATCGCCGCCACCACCCACGTCAACGCCGATTTCGACGCCCTCGCCTCCCTGGTCGCCGCGGGCATGCTCTACCCCGAGGCCCAGCGTGTCCTGCCCGGCCAGGTCCAGCCGGCGGTCCGGGACTTCATCGCCGTCCACTGGGACCTGCTGCGCTTGCGCGCCCGCAAGGAGGTCGATCTGAGCGACCTGGCGCACCTGATCGTCACCGATGTCTCCAGTTGGGAACGGCTGGACGACATGCGTGACCTGGCCGGGCGGGCGGACCTGCGCCTGACCGTCTGGGATCACCACCTGGCCCCCGGCACCATCGTCGCCGACGAGTTGCACCTGGAGCCCACGGGGGCCGTGGTGACCCAGCTCGTGGAGAAGATCCAGGCCCGCGATCTGGCCCTGTCGCCCATCCACGCCACCCTCTTCCTGCTCGGCATCTACCACGATACCGGCTCCCTCTCCTACCCCTCCACCCCCCCCGGGACGTGCGCATGGCGGCCTTCCTGCTGGAAAACGGGGCGGACCTCAACGTGGTGGCGGGCTATCTGGCCAGCGCCCTGGACGCCCGTCACCTGGACCTCTTCAGCCGCATGCTGGAGGAGGCCGAGACCCGCCAGCTCGGCGGCCTGCGCCTGGGGCTGTGCGTCCAGGACGCGGACAAGAGCATGACCATGCTGCCCAACGTCGTCAGCCGTTTCATGGAGATGCTGGGTCTGGACGTGGCCCTGGGCATCTTCCCCCTCAGCGGCTCGCGCACGGCGGTGATCGGCCGCGCCAGCGCCCGGGAGTTCGATGTCGGGGCCCTACTGCGCCACCTGGGCGGGGGCGGCCATCCCGGCGCTGCCTCGGCCATGGTCTCGGCACCGGTGGCGGAGGTGCGGGCGCGACTCGAGGCCCTCATCGACCAGGCCGAGATCCGGGAACCCCGGGTGGCGGAGCTGATGGAACCGGTCCGGGCCAGCCTGTCGCCCCAGGACCCGGTCCGCCTGGCCGCCGACCGCGTCCGCCAAAGTGGCCGGCAGGCCCTGCTGGTGATCGGCGACGACCAGATCGCCCTGGGCACCTTCGCCCTGAGTCAGGTGGACAAGATCCGCCACGAGCGGCAGTGGGAACAGCCGGTGACCTCCCTGATGCGCCGCCAGATGACCAGCGTCCGTCCCGATCAGACCCTGCGCGAGTCCCTGCAGCTCATGGCTGGCTCGGAACTGGGCTTCCTGCCGGTGATCGACAAGGGCCGGCTGCTGGGGGAGATCACCCGCGGGGCCATCATCCTCAGTCTTTATGACTTCTGAATCGCATCGCGGGCTTCGGCTGTCGTGCCCCGCGCGGAGCCAGGTACCGGTCGCCAGGAACCCTGGTCCGCAAGCGGGCAGCGGCCTCCCGCATTATTGACGACCACGCATTCGACACCCCGGGCCACTGGCCATCTTCCGCGCCCTGACTTTCCCCAACGCCCGTAAACCCTTATCCTTGCCCCGGAGTATCCATTCAGCCCCCTCGCCCCAGCCCTCCCCCGCCAGGGGGGATGGACCAAGAATATCATCGGGTCGTGCCATGGAAACCAGTCCAGGCAGTGGGGGGGCATGAGCATCTGCAAAGAGATCAAGGGCTTTTCCCGCAACCACGAGCGGATCGCCGACTTCTTCTCCCTGCTGGCGGTCTTGCTACTCTTCGCCACCATCTGGGCGACGGTCGCCTATTATCGCGACCTCTCCACCTGGCTGGCCCATGATTGGCTGTTGCACGGTGGCCTGCTGATCGGGGCCATCGTGCTGATCAGTTTTCTTATCCTCGGTCTGCTGGCCCTGGGCTCCTCGCGCTTTGCCGGGGATGACGAAAAATGTTTCGGCACCTTTGCCGGTCGCCGCAACTACAACGGCTCCCCCGTGCGCTGGTTCAGTGCCTGGGTCAGTCACATGGAGAGCGTCGGCAAAAAGCATCGTTGAGGCCGGTAATCTCCGCTTAGGAGACCCTACCACTCCAGCTTACCGCCAGGATCGTCAGGCAGGGAGATATTTCCAGGACCGGCACGCTCACCACCCTTGCGGGTTGACCGGGAGACACCATGGCCGTTTTTGAGAACTACGCCCAGTTCAGCACCAAGAAGGTCGCCCGCACCCTGGAGCTGGCGGTCACGGAACTGGTCGGCCTGCGCCAGAACCTGCTGACCACCGACTTCATCCTCCTCGCCCTCCTCGCCCAGCCGGACGCGGAACCCCTGAGGATGCTGGAGCGGGTGGTGCCCAACGCGGCGGAGACGGTCAGCCGGCTGCGTGCATCCATCCTGTCCCACTATCAGCAGGCGGTGCCGCGCCAGGGCAACCAGATCCTGGTCAGCCAGGACATCAACGAGATGTTCCGCCTCGCCCAGGAGGAGGCCCGGCAATTGGGCGACGGCTTCATCGCCACCGGCACCCTCTTCCTCGCCCTGTTCGACCCCAAGTGCGGCGGGGCCGCCGAACGCCTGAGGGAGGTCGGCCTCAACCATGACCAGGCCCGCGCGGCCCTCCAGGAGATCCGCCACGGCCGCAACATGAATTCCGAGGAAGCGGAATCGGAGCCGGACCCCCTGGAGCGTTACACCCGCGACCTGACCGAACTGGCGCGCCAGCACGCCCTGGACCCGGTCATCGGCCGCGAGGAGGAGATCGCCCAGGTCATCCAGACCCTGTCGAGGCGCAAGAAGAACAATCCGGCCCTGATCGGCGAGGCCGGGGTGGGCAAGACGGTGATCGTCGAGGGCCTGGCCCAGCGCATCGCCAACGCCGAGGTGCCGGACACCCTGCTCAACAAACGCCTGCTGGCCCTGGACATGGGCGATCTCATCGCCGGGGCCAAGATGCGCGGTGAGTTCGAGGAGCGCCTCAAGTCAGTACGCGACGCGGTGATCGCCGCCAAGGGCAGCGTGATCCTCTTCATCGACGAACTGCACACCGTGGTCGGGGCCGGCGGCGGGGCCGGTTCCGCCCCCAGCCTGCTCAAGACCGCCCTGGCCCAGGGCAGCCTCCAGGTCATCGGCGCCGATACCCTGGACGAGTACCACCGCTTCGTCGAGTCCGACAAGGCCCTGGAGCGGCGTTTCCACCCCATCCTGGTGCGCGAGCCCAGCGCCACCGAGACCCTGCAAATCCTTCAGGGCCTGGCCCCGCGCTACGAGCAGCACCACCAGATCCACTATGCCCCGGATGCCCTGGAGGCCGCCGCTCAGCTCGCCGAGCGCTACATCAGCGACCGCCGCCTGCCGGACAAGGCCATCGACCTGCTGGACGAGGCCGGGGCCCACAAGCACCTGCGCCTGATCTCGGTCCCCGCCCCGATCCGCGACAAGGAACAGGAGCGCCAACGCCTGCTGCGCGACAAGACCGCCGCCTTCAACGCCCAGGATTTTGAACGCGCCGCCCGGCAGCAGATGGACATCCTCGCCCTGGAGGCGAAGCTGGCCGCCGACCGCCAAGCCTGGGAACAGGAACGGGCCGGCGAGGACCAGGACGTGCGCGCCGAGGACATCGCCAAGGTCGTGTCGCGCTGGACGGGCATCCCGGTCTCGCGCATGGTGGAGGCGGAGGCCGACAAGCTGGCGCGCATGGAGGAGGAACTGCACCGGCGCATCGTTGGCCAGGAGGACGCCGTGCGCGCCGTGGCCGACGCCATCCGCCGCAACCGCGCCGGCATCGGCTCGGCCCGGCGGCCCATCGGCTCCTTCCTTTTCCTCGGACCCACCGGCGTCGGCAAGACCGAACTGGCCCGCGCCCTGGCCGCCTTCCTGCTCGACGACGAATCGCGGGTGGTGCGCCTGGACATGTCCGAATACATGGAGCGTCACGAGGTCTCGAAGATGATCGGCGCCCCGCCGGGCTACATCGGCTATGGCGAGGGCGGCCAGCTCACCGAACGGGTGCGGCGCAACCCCTACACGGTGGTGCTGCTCGACGAGGTGGAGAAGGCGCACCCCGACGTCTTCAACATGCTGTTGCAGATCCTGGAGGACGGGCGCCTCACCGATGGCCAGGGGCGGCTGGTGTCCTTCCGCAACACCATCCTCATCGGCACCTCCAACCTGGGCACCGAGGCCCTGTCCCCGGACAAGCGCCCCATCGGGTTCATCCAGTCCGCCACCCCCAGCTATCAGGAGGCGCGCGACCTGGTGCTGCACGAGGTCAAGCGCTTCTTCAAGCCGGAGTTTTTGAACCGCCTGGACGACGTCATCGTCTTCCATTATCTGGAGCCGGCGGAGGTGCGACGGATCGCCGCCATCTTCGTCAACGAACTGATCCACCGCCTGGCCGCCCGGCAAGTCCAGGTGGAGGTGGACGAGGCGGTCCTCGACAAGCTGGCCGAGGACGGCTTCGACCCCGTCTATGGTGCCCGCCCCCTGCGCCGCGAAGTGGAGCGTCAGCTCGAAAACCCCCTGGCTATGATGATGGTGACCGGCCAATGCCCCCATGGCGGCCGGGTCCGGGCAAGGCTGGAGGAGGGGCGGATCAGGTTGGAAATACTCTGATCCAGCCGGCGGTGCTACCGCTTCAACCGATACTGGCTATCGCCTGCATGGCCGCCGTCGACCCGCTGGGGTCTGATACCGGGTTGCCAGCCAAGCGGTCCTTCTCCTCGACTGGTAGCAACAGTGCACGCATCCCCTCCGCCGTCGGCCGCTCGACGATGCCCCGTTCGGTGACGATGGCGTCCACCAGGGCCGCCGGGGTGACGTCAAAGACGGGGTTGCGGGCGCTGACTCCCGCCGGACCCAGGCGGTTGCCGCCACAGGCGAGGACCTCGTCCGGGTCCCGTTCCTCGATGGGGATGGCGCTACCGTCGGCGATACCCCAGTCGATGGTCGAGGTCGGGGCGGCGACCATGAAGCGGATGCCGTGATGGCGGGCGAGGATGGCCAGGCCGTAGGTGCCGATCTTGTTGGCGACATCGCCGTTGGCGGCGATGCGGTCGGCACCGACGATGACCCAGCCGATGCCGCCCCGGGCCATGAGGCTGGCCGCCGCGCCGTCGGCCTGGAGGGTGACGGGGATGCCGTCCTGGGCCAGTTCCCAGGCGGTGAGGCGGGTGCCCTGCAGCCAGGGGCGGGTCTCGTCGGCATAGACCCGGGTGATCCTGCCCTCCGCGTGAGCCTGGCGGATGACCCCCAGGGCGGTGCCGAAACCGCCGGTGGCCAGGGCGCCGGCATTGCAGTGGGTGATGACCGCCGTCGGCCCCTGGATGAGGCTGGCCCCCAGTTGGCCCATGCGCCGGTTGGCGGCGATGTCCTCGGCATGGATGGCCAGGGCCTCGGCCAGCAGGGCGGGGGTGGGATCGGCGCCCACCTGGCCTGGATCGACGCCCCGCCGGCCTGAAACAGCGTCCGCCTGGCCCGGATCGGCAACCACCCGGTCTGGCTCGGCATCCAACTTGTCTAGATCGACTCCGGCACGCTCTGAATTGACGGCCAAGGGGCGGCCCTTCGCGCTTAAACCGGCCGTCAATTCCGCCAGGCAGCGCCGCATCCGCTCCAGGGCCCAGAAGAGATTGACGGCGGTGGGGCGGGAGGCCGCCAGTTCATCGAGGTCAGACTGGATCAGGTCTGGCCAGGCCCGGGGGTCCTGACGGAAGCGGTCCCGCGCCGCCAGGACCACGCCATAGGCGGCGGCAATGCCGATGGCCGGCGCGCCGCGCACCACCATGTCCTTGATGGCCCGGGCGGCGGCGGCGGCGGAATCGATCGCCAGAAAGTCGGCCCGCGCCGGCAGATAACGCTGATCGAGAAGGAATAGACGGCCCTCATGCCAAACCAGGGCATGGTCGGGCGTCGGCTCCGCGGGCAACGCCTGGGGCGGCAGGTGTTGCGGCTCAAGCCGGGCTGGGCTGGACTGACCCGGTGTCGAGACCGGGGCTTGATCGCGGTCAGGGGAGGAGGAGATGGCAGTGAACATGGGTTCCGGTCCGGTTTCCATGGGGCGGTTCCTGTGGCAAATTGGCGGCCATTTTGGACCAGGTGCCTCACACAGCAAAGTTTCGCCTGGGCTAGAGCCAGGGTGGCGGTTGGTACAACCCCCTCATCGCCACGCCATAGGCAACCAGTGGGAAACCTTTAACCATCTCAGCCAACCGGATGGGATGATCAAGTCAGCGCTGGATGATCAAGTCAGCGCTGGTGAAGAGCCAGAGGTACTTTCACAACCTCTCTGGCCTTCGTGTAAACCTGAATTCGCATCGTTTTTCATCGCAACGCTTTTGTAGCAACGCCTTTCATCGCAACGCCATGACCCCCGCCGATCTCGTCCTCCACGCCTCCTGGGTCCTGCCAATGGACCCTCAGTACGCGGTCCTCGCCGACCATGCCGTGGTCATCGGCGGCAGGCGCATCCTGGCGGTCCTGCCCAGCACCCTGGCCCGTCAGCGCTACCCGGCCGCCCGCGCCCAGGACTTGCCCGGCCATGTCCTGCTGCCCGGCTTCATCAATGCCCACACCCACGCCGCCATGGTCCTGCTGCGCGGGCTGGCGGACGATCTGCCGCTGATGACCTGGCTCCAGGAACACATATGGCCGGCGGAGCAGCGCTGGGTCTGCCCGAAGCTGATCCGCGCCGGCACCCGCCTGGCGGCCCTGGAGATGCTGCGCGGCGGCACCCTGTGCTGCAACGACATGTATTACTTCCCGGAGGTCACCGCCGAGGTCCTGGCGGAGACCGGGATGCGCGCCCTGATCGGCATGATCCTGCTGGACTTTCCCACCGTGTACGCCGAGGGACCGGACCAGTACCTGCGCCAGGGCCTGGTCCTGCATGACCGCTACCGGGGCCATCCCCTGATCCGCACCGCCCTCGCCCCTCACGCCCCCTACAGCGTTGCCGATGAGCCCCTCACCCGGGTCAGGACCCTGGCGGAGGATCTGGGGGTGCCAATCCACATCCATCTCCACGAGACCGCCGACGAGATCGCCCAATCCCAGCGCGCTTACGCTATGCACCCCCTCCGTCGCCTGGAACGTCTGGGGCTGCTGGGGCCGCACCTGATCGCCGTGCACATGACCCAGGTGACCGCGGACGAGATCGAGCTGTTAGCCAATACCGGCTGCCAGGTCGTCCACTGTCCCGAATCCCAGCTCAAGCTGGCGAGCGGCTTCAGCCCGGTGGCCCGCCTCAAGGCAGCCGGGATCAACGTCGCCCTGGGCACGGACGGGGCCGCCAGCAACAACGACCTAGATATGCTGGGGGAGTTGCGCACCGCCGCCCTCCTCGCCAAGGGCGTGGCCGGCTCCCCCGCCGCCCTGCCCGCCCATCAGGCCCTGCGCCTGGCCACCATCGACGCCGCCCGGGCCCTGGGCCTGGCGGAGGAAACGGGCTCCCTGGAGCTGGGCAAATCCGCCGATCTGATCGCCGTGGATCTCGGCCAACCCGAGACCCAGCCGGTCTACAACCCCGTGTCCCAACTCGTCTACGCCGCCACTCGTTCCCAGGTGCGCCACGCCTGGGTGGCCGGTCGCCAGGTCCTGAGGGATGGCCAGCCCACCGGGCTTGATACCACGGAGATCCTCGACGAGGCCCACTACTGGGGGCGGCAAATCGCGGGCGTCCACTGAGATCGTGTCTGAAATTCAGCCTAGTTCAGCCGTAATAGTTGTCTCTGAGGCCGCCTCCCTTTCTCACCCATCCCTGCTGCCTTGACCATTAATGTATGAGGCATGCCTCGCCATTGACAGGGATTCGACAGGGGTGACGACTACCTTTGTTCTGTCACGAATAGCCTTTGACACAAGCAGCCTTCCACCTGACCCCTTAGGAACCTGAGACCATGCACGATGTGGATACCCTGATCCTGGGCGGCACCCTGCTGTGCCTGGATGACGCCATGACGCAGATCGAGGACGGCGCCCTGGCCATCCAGGGCGACACCCTCCTCGCCGTCGGCACCGCCCAGGAATTGGGCGCCCGCTTCACCAGCCCCAACGTCATCGACGGCCGGGGCTGCCTGATCATGCCCGGCCTGATCAACAGTCATACCCACGCGGCCATGACCTGTTTCCGCGGCCTCGCCGACGATCTGCCGCTCATGGACTGGTTGAACGACTACATCTTCCCCGCCGAGGCCCGCAACGTCGACCCGGAACTGGCCTACTGGGGCAGCCTGCTGGCCTGCGTGGAGATGATCAGGTCCGGCACAACCTGCTTCTGCGACATGTACATCTTCGAGGAGGAGACGGCGCGGGCCGCCAAGGAGGCGGGGATGCGCTGTCTCCTCGGCGAGGTGCTGTACGACTTCCCCTCGCCGAGTTACCCGACCCCCGCGGCGGGTCTGGCCTACACTCGTCGGCTCCTGGAACGCTACGCCGATGATCCCCTGGTCCGCATCGCCGTCGAGCCCCACGCCCTCTACACCTGCTCGGAGCCGCTCCTGGTCCAGGCCCGGGACCTGGCGCGGGAATTCGCCGCCCCCCTGGCGCTCCATCTGCTGGAAAACCAGGCGGAAAAAGAACAGATCGAGGCCAAGGTCGGCCAGGGGGCGGTCCAGTACCTGCAACGGCTGGGCTGTCTGGACGAACGCCTGATCGCCTTCCACTGCGTCGCCTTCGAGGACGAGGACATCCGCCTCTTCGCCGATCAGGGCTGCAAGGTGGTCTACAACCCGGAGAGCAACATGAAACTCGCCTCCGGTTTCGCCCCGGTCTCGCACATGCTGGCGGCGGGCATCCCGGTCGGGCTGGGCACCGACGGCTGCGCGAGCAACAATGATCTGGACCTCTTTCAGGAGATGGACACCGCGGCCAAGCTGGAAAAAGTCCGTCATCTGGACCCGACCCTGCTGCCCGCCCCGGCGGTGGTCGCCATGGCCACCCGGGAGGGCGCGCGAGTCCTGGGTCTGGAGGGCGTCACCGGCAGCCTGCGGCCGGGGCTGAAGGCCGACGTGATCCTCATCGACCGCCAGCGCCCGCACCTGACCCCGATGTACCACCCCTATTCCCACCTGGTCTACGCCGTCACCGGGGCGGACGTGAAGACCGTCCTCATCAACGGCCGCCTGGTGATGCGTGACCGGCAACTGCTGACCCTCAACGAAGGAGCGATCATGGAGCGGGTCAACCGTATCGCCGAGCGCATCAGCCGGTCTCTGGAGAAGCCCGGTCCCTAGGGCCTGACCGGGGTTCGGCTCACGGACCCATGAACCTGGCCAGCGGTCCGGAAACTTTTCAGCACCGGATCTGTCTTTCCGCACCGTTGACCGGCGCCTGGCTTATTCGGGGTCTTGTCCCTGACGGAGTGTTCATCCTAACCAGGCCGTTGCCCCCTTTGGACCTCCCGAGCCGGCTGATCTTACCGTTACAACATCCCCTCGCGGCAAGGGCACGCATTATTCAGCGAGAGAGAACCCATGATTCAGGTCGAAAGACTTTCACGCAGCTATGACAGCCTCCGGGCCGTCGCGGAGGTGAGCTTCGCGATCGGGCATGGCGAGGTGGTGGGGCTGCTCGGCCACAATGGCGCGGGCATTACCAGGCGGGCCTGCACGGGGTGCCCGCGGCCCAGCGCCCGGGCCTGATCCGCCGCGCCATCGCCCGGACCTGGCTGGAGGCCAAGGCCCTGGAGCCCATCGCCACCCTGTCCCGGGGCTATCGGCAACGGGTTGGCGTCGCCCAGGCCATCCTCCATCGGCCCAGGTTACTGATCCTCGACGAGCCCACCAACGGCTTGGACCCGGCGCAGATCCAGCAGATGCGCACCCTGATCCGCGACCTGGCCCGGGAGGCCACGGTCATCCTCTCCACCCACATCCTCCAGGAGGTGCAGGCGGTGTGCGACCGGGTGCTAATCCTGCGCGCCGGGGCCCTGGTCCTGGATGCCCGGCTGGCGGACCTGAACAGGACGCGGCAACTGAGCCTGGTGGTGGACCGGAGCCCGGCCGCAGTCGAACCCCTGCTGCGGACAATTCTCGCCATCGCGGCCATCCAGCACCGCCCGATGACGGCGGACCGGCACGAGTACCTACTCGACCTGGATCTCGGCGCCGCGGCCGCGGCCAACGACCCGCTGGCGATCGCCCCCCAGGTGGCCCAGGCGGTGACGCACGGGGGCTGCCAGCTCTTCGCGCTCCAGCCCCGCACCCGGGATCTAGAAACCCTATTCCGCGAACTCGATGACCAGCCCCTGGAGGAGGCCCGCCATGGATAACGCCCACCGCGCTGACTCCAATATCCTGAATATCGCCGCCCGGGAATTCGCCGCCTTCTTCGCCTCGCCGGCGGCCTATATCTTCCTCGGCGCCTTCCTGGCCGTCTCTCTCTTCGTCTTCTTCTGGGTGGAGACATTCTTCTCCCGCAACATCGCCGACGCCCGGCCCCTGTTCCAGTGGATGCCGGTGCTGCTGATCTTCCTGGTCGCCGCCCTGACCATGCGCGCCTGGAGCGAGGAACGCCGCGCCGGTACCCTGGAGTTGCTCTTCACCCTGCCGGTCTCCTCGCTGCAACTGGTGCTAGGCAAGTTCCTGGGCAGCTTCGCCCTGGTGGCGGTGGCCCTGGCCCTGACCCTGCCCCTGCCCCTGACGGTGTCCCTGCTCGGGCCCCTGGACTGGGGGCCGGTGCTCGGGGCCTATCTGGCCTCCCTGCTGCTGGGTGGGGCCTATATCGCCATTGGACTCTTCATCTCCGCCCGCACCGATAACCAGATCGTCGCCCTGATCGGGGCGGTGGCGGCCTGCGGTCTGCTTTACCTGCTCGGGTCCGACACCGTGGCCGGGCTCTTCGGCACCCAGGCGGCGGAGGTGCTCAAGCTGATCGGCTCGGGCGCGCGCTTCGAGTCCATCACCCGCGGCGTCATCGACCCCCGGGACCTCTACTACTACCTGTCGCTGATGAGTATTTTTCTGACCCTTAACGTCTACACCCTGGAGCGGCTGCGCTGGGCCACCGACCGGGCCGATCGGCGCCACCATCGCGCCTGGGGCTGGGTCCTGGGGCTGTTCATCGCCAACTTCGCGGCCGGCAACCTCTGGCTGCATCCCCTGGGCGGGCTGCGCCTGGACCTGACCCAGGGCCGGGTCTATACCATCTCCGACGCCACGCGGACCTATCTGGGTCAATTGCGGGAGCCCCTGCTGATCCGCGGCTACTTCAGCGCCCAGACCCATCCCGAGCTCGCCCCCCTGGTGCCCCAGCTCCGTGATCTGCTCAAGGAGTACGAGGTGGCGGGCCAGGGGCTGATCCGGGTGGAGTTCGTCGACCCCCTGGAGTCGCCGGAACTGGAACAGGAGGCGGGGGAGAAGTATGGCATCAAGCCGGTGGCCTTCCAGACCGCCAGCAAATACCAGGCGTCAGTGGTCAACTCCTATTTCGACGTCCTGGTGCGCTATGGCGACCAGTATGAAAAGCTGGGCTTCCGCGACCTCATCGAGGTCAAGGTCCGCCCGGATGGTGAGCTGGAGGTGCGCCTGCGCAACCCCGAGTACGACCTGACCCGCACCATCAAGAAGGCGCTCTACGCCTATCAGGCCGGCGGCGATCTGTTCGCTGGCCTGCGCCAGCCGGTGGTGTTCAAGGGCTTCGTCTCCGCCCCCTCCCGGCTGCCCCAACCCCTCGACACCCTGGCCGAGGACCTCAGGGCCCTGACCGACGAGCTCGCCAGCCGGTCCGGCGGCAACCTTAAGGTCGAGATCGCCGATCCCGACGCCAACGGTGGACAACTGGCCCAGGAGATCCTGGAAAAGTATGGCTTCCAGCCCCTGGCGGTGGACCTGCTCGACCCCAACCACTTTTATTTCTACATGGTCCTGGAGTCCGGTGACCAGATGGTGCCGGTGCCCCTGCCGGAGGGCCTGAACAAGGAGGCCCTGAAGACCGCCCTGGAGGCCGCCCTCAAGCGCTTCTCACCAGGGATTCTGCGCACCATCGCCCTGGCCACCCCGGCGGCCGAGCCCATGTCCATGGCGATGGGCATGGGCATGGGCCAGTCGGACTACAGCTTTCTGGAAGAGAAACTCCAGGAGAACGCCCGGGTGATCAAGGCCGACCTGGAGAGCGGTCAGGTGCCGCCGGACACGGACCTGTTGCTGGTGGTCGGCCCGCGCAACCTGTCCGCAAAGGCCGTTTTTGCCATCGATCAGTACCTGATGCAGGGCGGCGCCCTGTTGCTGGCCACCAACGGCTACGACATCCAGCTCGGTCAGGGGGCGATCGGTGCCACCCAGGCGCCCTCCGGGCTGGAGGACTGGCTCCAGTATCAGGGACTGGAGGTCCGCGAGGCCCTGGTCCTCGACCCGCGGAACACCCCCTTCCCCATCCCGGTGGAGCGGCGCATCGGCGGCTTCACGGTGCAGGAAGTGCAGGCCCTGGCCTACCCCTTCTTCCCCGACGTGCGCGGGGACCAGCTCGACCCCGGTTCCGGCATCACCAGCGGCCTGGGTCAGCTCACCCTCAACTGGGTCGCGCCCCTGGCCATCGACGAGGCCAAGAATCAGGGTCGCACCCTGACCCGCCTTATCCGCAGTTCCGAAGAATCCTGGACCTCCGCCTCGCCGCAGATCCAGCCCGACTTCCAGCGTTATCCCCAGACGGGTTTCGTCCCGGGGCGGGATCAGCAGTCCGAGGTGCTGGCCGTGGCGGTGGAGGGTCGCTTCACCTCCTTCTTTAAGGGCAAGCCCTCGCCCTTGCTCCAGGCCAAGGAGGGGCAGACTGCCAGGGATAGCAGCGACGCTACCGAGGCCGAGGATGCAACCACGACCGAGGCCGGGGTCGCGACCAAGGGCGCGGATAACGAGAAGGCCCTCCCACGCGACCAAAGCCTGGCAGAAGAGGACGACCTCACAATGGATCCCGCCGGGGACAAGGGAACAGGTGAAGAACCCGGGCAGGAGCAGACCCGCATCTCCGGCGTGGTCGAGACCTCGCCGCCCTCGGCGCGGATCGTCCTCATCGGCTCCTCGACCTTCGTCTCCGACACCGCCCTGGATCTCGCCGCCCAGGCGACCGGGACCCGCTACCTCAAGCCGGTGGAGCTGATGGAGAACGCCGTGGACTGGATGCTGGAGGACCGCGGTCTGCTCAACCTGCGGGGTCGCGGCCAGTACTCACGGATGCTTGCCCCCCTGGACCGCGAGGCGCAGATGTTCTGGGAATACCTGAACTATGGCCTGGCCCTGGGTGGACTGGCCCTGGTCTATGTCCTGGACCGGCGCGCCCGTGCCCGCCGTCGCGCGCGACAGGAGGCGATCCTGGCCCTGCCGGTCTCCCCTGAAGGAGGTACCGCCGCATGACGTCACCGACCCCGCTGCCCACCGGCTCTTCTCCACGGGACACGACGCCGAGCTTCGCCGGCTCGTCCTCGCGGAACACGACTCTGACGGCAACCGGCTCACCCTCGACAACCCTAACCCCAATGATTTCCGGCACTTCCCAGACGCCCATGATGCCGACCAAATTACCGCCTATTATGGGCAAGACCCTTGGGCTGCTCGCCGCCCTGCTCCTGGCGCAACTCGCCCTGGCCGCCTTCCTGTTCATGCGTGGCAGTGGCTTCGGCGCCGTGCAGCCCGACGCCCCCCTGATCACCTTCGACCCGGCCGTCGTGGAGCGGGTGACTATCCAGGACGGTAGCGGCGCCCAGGTGGAACTGGTCAAACGGGAGGGACAGTGGCGGCTGCCCGGTCACTTCGACTTCCCCGCCAGCAACGCCAAGGTCGCGGCCCTGCTCAAGGACCTCCAGGGCCTGCGCACCCGCCTGCCGGTGTCCACCTCGCCGGAGGCCTTCACCCGCTTCAAGGTCGCGGCGGACCAGTTCGAGCGCCGCATCGACCTGCGCCAGGGTGACCAGGAACTGGCGGTGCTCTACCTCGGCGACTCCCCCGGCTTCAAGCGCCTGTTCGCCCGCGGCGGCCCGGGCGAGGCGGTCTTCGAGGTGGCCTACGCCGCCCACCAGGCCGGGGCCAAGGCCAACGACTGGACCGACAAGGGGCTCTTCGCCCTCACCTCGGACCAGATCGCCGGGCTCACCCTGAACGGTATGGTGCTGACGAAAACCAAGGCCGGAAATCGTAGCCAGGAAGACTCTGAGGACAAGGTCAGCGGCCAAGGTGGCCAGGACCGCAAGGGGTATAATAGCGGCCCTGGCGGCTTGGTTTCCAAGGCCGAAGACAGTGACCAGCACGGACAGGACCCCGATGCCGAGGACGGAGGCCAAATCCGCAATGCCGAGGGCGGTGGCCAGGCTGGCCAGGTCGGCCCAGACCGCTGGGTGCTGGAGGGCGAGACCACCGAGATCGACCAGGTCAAGGCCGGCGACCTGGTCCGCGCCGCCGCCAACCTCAACTACCTGGAAGTGTTGGGCACCGAGGCCAGGCCGGCATACCAGTTGGACAACCCGGTGGTGCGGTTGACGGTCCAGCCCCGGGAGGGCAAGCCGCGGGAGTTCCTGATCGCCAAGCTGGCGGATAGCGAGGACTATGTCCTCAAGGCCAGCGACCATCCCTGGTATTTCAAGGTCGGCGCCTGGGCAGTCAAGCGATTAGAGGAAGCGAGCAAAGAACAGCTTCTGGTGGCAGCGGTATCTCCAGCCACGTCGCATGAACCAGCACCTGAATCGGCACCTATCGCGATCGAGCTCCCACCCGCGGCCGCTTCCGCCCCTGAGGCGGCTCCCACTCCGGGGGATGTTCCTGCGTCTGCAACACCAGAACTGCCCTCCCCTGCGCAGAATTGAGCCAGACCGGCCGCCCTTTTTCGATCGAGCATAGTGATAGATTCGGAGGGCGCTTGGTGCGTGTCTCGACCACATGGATGCGGTTGTGAAGCCCACAAGGACATACTCACGGCATCGCCTACCAGGCGCCACCCTATCCGCCAAGACCAGAATTTGACAATTAGCGATGCCTCGGCCGACGTTGGCAATTCAGCCAGCTCAATGCCCGCAAGCAATCATGGGATGCCCAGCAGCTTGTGGGTCTGGAGGCTTAGCCGCCACCGGGGGTGGGCTAGGCAATAGGCCACCGCCTGGCGGGTATGAGCCATCTGGTCGGGACCGCCCAGGGGCTGGAGGAAGAAATGCCGGAAGTCGAGCTCGGCAAAGGCCTCCGGCGCGGCCCCGGGCTGGGGGTAGACCAGCTTCAGTTCGTCACCGGCGCGCAGGACCAACTCGGCGCCGGCCTTGGGGCTGACGCAGACCCAGTCGAGCCCCGG
>JAGVUH010000384.1 GCA_019136395.1 Gammaproteobacteria bacterium | reverse complement strand
GGGCCAGGTCCAGCAGGGGCTCCAGGCGAATGAGGAGATAGACGCCGGCATGGACCATGAGGGCCCCATAGAAGATGGCGCTCGAAGGGGTGGGGCCCTCCAGGGCACGGCCGATCCAGGGCGCGAAGGGCAATTGGGCCGATTTGGCAAGGGCCGCCACCAGGAAGGCCAAGGCCATGAGGTCGGCCTGCAGGGAATCCAGGGTCGTGGCGCGCTCGGCGATGAGCCGCCAATCGCTGCCGCCCAGCCAGTGGAAGACGAAGAAGATCCCCAAGAGAAAGCCGGCATCACCGATGCGGTTGGTGATAAAGGCGCGAGTGGCGTTGGCCGCCGCGACCGGCCGTTCGAAGTTGTAGGCGATCAGAAGGTAGGAGGCCACCCCGGCCAGTTCCCAGCCCATGAAGGCGAGGACGGCATTGCCCGCCATGAGGATCAATTCCATGGCCCCCAGGAAGAGGGACAGGGCCATGAAGAAGCGCTGGAAGCCGGCCTGAGGGTCAGCAGACCGAGGGCGGCGGCCAGGACCAGCAGGCTGAGCCCCAGGCCATCCAAGGTGAAGGCAAGGTGGACGCGCAGTTCGCCGCTGACCAGCCAGGTCCCGGATAGGACCTGACCCGGCGGCCCCCACCAGAGGGCCTGGAGGCCGAGGGCGACGGCCAGCAGGAAGGATAGCCAGGCCGCCCCCAGGGCGAGGCGGGCGGTGCCGGGCTCCGCCGGCTCCCCGCGGTAGCCGCGCAGGACCCGATCCAGGGCCAGCCAGCCGGCGGCCAGGAAGGGAAAGGCGGGGATCAGCCAGGCGAATTCGAACATGGTGTCAGGGTTGGGCGCAGGGTCAGGCCCCGATCAGGACCGGGTCCAGAGGCTCGAAGGTGCCCGTAAAATAGTCCGCCGACCGTGCAACCCGGGACAGGGGGGTGCGCGGGTCCGTCCAGGGCACCCAGCCCGTGGCGGGGTCGAAGCAATGGATTTGCGGCCCCTCGGGGTCCTTGGCGGCCAGGAGCAGCCAGCCGTTGCCGATGAGTTCCTGGAGGCTGGGCTGACGCTGGTAGATGGCGGTCAGGACCTCCAACCGGGCCTCCACGATCACCAGCAGGCGCATCGCCTCGTGGATCTCGATCATCTGGCGGGGCAGGCCGGTGCGCAGGTCCGAGCTGGTCCCGTCCATGACGCCGAAGAAGCCAGCGACATTGTGGGTGATCTTGGACCCGGCGCCATAGCGGTCATTGTCCACGGTGGAGAAGTAATACTCCAGGTTGATGCCGGCCCCCACCGGGCCATTGGCGAGGAGCAGGGGCTCCAACAGGGCCCCCTCCGGGTCCTTGGTCGGGTCATAGGAGATGAGAAAGGCGCGCCGGTCGAGGAACAGGCCCTGGGTCAGGGCCCGCCGTCCGATAAAGGCACAGGCATTGGTGGCGTGCCCCAGCTCCGGCCGCGCCTGGCTGAAGTCCAGGCCCCGGTCCCGAACATGGCGCAGGGCCTGGTCCGGCGTCGGGCGGGACGGGGCGGAGACGAACTTGCGGCAGCGCTCCTGGGCATGACGGCGGGTCGCCTCCGCCAGGCTGGCCTCGAGGCGGGCGAAATCCTCTCGGCGGGCCGGGGGTAGCCGATCGAGGTCGTACCAGGTGATGGCCTCGCTGCAGGTATTATGTTCGGCGCCCAGGAACCAGCATTCGTCGGGGATGGCGATGCCCGCCTCCCTCAGCCGGGCGCGGGTCTCCGGCCGGTTGGCCATGGCGGCGAAGAGGCGGGCGTTGGGACCGCTGTGATTGCCGCTACACGCCCCGCAGTCATAGGCGGCCAGATGGGGATTGTTATCGCTGTGGGAGCCATGGCCCAGGATCACCACCAGGGGGGCGAAGCCCTCGTCCAGGCCCATGACCCGCAGCAGGTTGCCCACCCGCTGCGCCTGGTCGGCGGTGACGAAGCCAGGCTGGACGTTCGTCGGGCTCGGCTCCCCCTGGTAGGCATCCGTGGTCGGGTCCACCTGGGTCGGGACGGTTAGGTCGAAGGCGCGTCCCCGTCGCGCCGCCCAGGCGCCGAAGCGGCCGGGGGCCAGGACCTTGGCCGCCAGGGCCAGGGCCGCGCCGGGGGCCGCCAGGGCGATGGCGAGGGTGGAGCTGGCCAGATTGCGGCGGATCTCCTGGTGCAGGAGGTCGCGCAGGCCCAGCCGCCAGGCGCGCCGGCGGCGGTGACGGGCCAGGCGGTCCTCCTGACCGGGCTGGGCCCGCTCGGTGACGGCATGGGCGGGGACCATCACCACCGGGCAGAGGGCGGTGGGGTGGGCGTCATCCAGGCCCTGCCACCAGTGGGGGACGCCGAAGTGGGCCGCGGCGCCCAGGGTTTCGACTTCCGCGTCCACCTCCTCCAGGTGGCGGCGCAGCCCTTCCTCGCGGTCATCCATGCAGCAGACCAGTTGGGCGCTAGGGCGACGGGGACGTCCGGGCCAGCGACCCCGGCCCTCGTTGGCCAGCAGGGCGGAGAAGATCCGATCCCGATAATGGTTCTCGTAGGCGCGCAGCCAAAGGTAGCCAGCGGTGTCCTCGTCCAGGCGCTCCAGGCAGGCGAAGACCGCCTCGATCCGCTCCTCGTCCAGGGCACGCAGGGTCGCGCCGGTCAGCCCCAGATGCTGACTGAGGCGGAATAGGGACCAGGCGCGCTGCAGATCCCGTCCAAGGCGCTCCGCCGCCAGACTCCAGCGCCAGGCCCAGATGAGCCGTGCCAGGGGGCGCCAAGTCTCAGCGGCCAGGCGTGCCTCCGGGTCGTCCTCTCCTTGGACCAGGCGCTGGGCGCGACTGGCCAGGTATTCCGGCAAGGGGCCATTGAACAGGGACCAACGCACCAGGAATTCGGCGGGATGGTGGCGGAAATGGTCCCGGAGCGCCTCCAGATTCGGAGTCAGCCCCCAAACGGCGCAGAGGCCCTGGGCTTGAAGACGTTCCAGGATCAGGCGCACCGCCAGGTAGTCGAGCATGGCGACCGGCTGCCCCCAGCCTCGATAGCCGGGGTGCCGGTGGCGCCACAGCCAGAGGCCGGACCAGCCCGGTAATTCCAGGGCCAGACGTTCGAGGTAGGCCGGCCAGCGGTCCTCCGGCAGCCCCAGCCGCCCCAGCTCGGCGATGATGGCCTCCAGGGGATCGGCGGGCAGGTCGGTGAGGCCCTCCTGACCTGGAGCCAGGCCCAGCAGGCGCCAGGTTGGATCGCCCTGGCTGCCGGCCCGCCAGCAGGCATAAAAGCCCTGATCGCGGTCGATGGGGTGCCAGGCGGCGAGCCCCTGGTCGAGAAAGTTGGCGAGCTGCCGAATCAGGGCGGGGCGAATCTCGTCCAACGGGTGGCGGCCGGTCAGGGCCTGCAAGAGCCCGCCCAGGGTGAGGTCCCGGCCGACCCGGCCGAGCAGGTCCTTGAGGGTCTCCCGGGCCCAACGGTCGATGCGGCGCTGGATCAGGAGCTGGGCATCGCCGCCCTCCTCCTCGGCCTGGAGGTCCCCGAGCAGGGCCGTGGTGTGTTCCGGGGTTGGGTCGATCAGCTCTTCCGGATGGAGCTGATACCAGGCGGGGTCCAGCCGTTCCAGGCAGGCCCGCCAGAGATCGTTGACGGTAGCGGCCTCGCCCAGGCCGCTAGCGGCCAGCAACCGGGCACGCGCCTCGGGGGGAACATCGGCCTGAATACGCTCCAGTCCCCCTTGCTCCTCCAGTTCCCAGTTGAGCTGGCTGCTGGCGATGGCTTCGATGGGGTAAAGCAGGGCCGTAAGATAGAGGTCACGGGCCAGGATGGGCCCGGCGGCGGTGGTGAAGAGGGGGGTGGCCGGCGCCAGGGCCTCCTCGGCCTCCAGAACCGCCAGCAGGTCCTTGCGGTCGATACGCCCCAGGCGAAAAAACTCGCGGAAGCGGGCCAGGGGGAGATAGCCGGCGGCGCCGGTCAGGCTCCTGGCGATGGCGAGGGCCTGGGGGAAAGGCAGGTGCTGGTAGCCATGGAGGGTGTTGTGATGGACGAAGTCACGGATGGGCGCCTGGCCGGGCAGCACATGCTCCAGGTGGTCGATGGCGGCAAGGAGGTGGGCGCGGACATCGCCGCCCCCTTCCGTCCCGGTAATGCCGTGGGGTAGGGACACGTCGCGCATTCCTCAGATGGCCGCGAACAGAGTGCCGAAGCGGGCCACGCTGGTCCCCAGCAACTGAAGAAGGGCGGCGGGAAAGAAACCCAGCACCAGGACGGCGGCGGTCAAGACGCTGGCTGCCATGAGTTCCGTGGGCCGCAGGTCCGGCACCTCGGCCATTCCCGCACGCACCGGCCCGGTGAAGAGACGTCCCACGGTGCGGATGGCATAGGCGGCGCTGATCAGCATCCCCAGGCTGAGGACCGCCACCCAGCCACCCCAGACCTGGTAACCGCCGATGAGGGCATAGAGTTCGGCGATGAAGCCCGCCGTCCCCGGCAGGCCCACCGCGGCGACGAAGGCCAGGATGGTGAAGAAGGCGAAGCGCGGCATGACCCTGACCAGGGAGCTGTAATGACCGATCTCCCGGGTGTGGGTGCGTTCGTAGAGCAGACCGATGAGCAGGAAGAGGGCCCCCGCCACCAGGCCATGGGCCACCATCTGCATCAGGGCCCCGGTGAGACCGGCGACATTGAGGGCGGCGATCCCCAGCAGCACCACCCCCATGTGGCTGACCGAGGAATAGGCGACCATGGCCTTGAGGTCGGTCTGCCGCCAGGCAAGCAGCCCGCCATAAAGCAGGCTGATCGTCGCCAGCACCGCCAGCAGCGTCTGAAGGGCGACCACTGCCTGAGGCAGCATCTGCGCGGCGCGGATCAGCCCGTAGGATCCCATCTTGAGCAGGATGCCGGAGAGCAGGATCGACACCGGGCTCGGCGCCTCGACATGGGCCAGGGGCAGCCAGCCGTGAAGGGGGAAGATGGGCATCTTGACCCCGAAGCCGATGAGCAGGCCGAGGAAGATCAGGATCTGCGTCTCCCGGTCCAGCCGGGGTCCCCCCGTCGCCAGGTCCGCCATGGCGAAGGAGTGGAGGCCCACGGCGTCGAAGGCCACCAGCAGGGCGATGAGCAGGAACACCGATCCGCCCATGGTGTAGAGGACGAAGTTCAGGGCCGCGCCCTGGCGGTTCCTGCCGCCCCAGCGGTTGATGAGAAAGAAGAGCGGGATGAGGACCAGTTCCCAGAAGACATAGAAGATGGACCAGTCCTGGGCCATGAAGACCCCCAGGGTGGCCGCCTCCAGGATCAGCATCAGCGCATAGTAGCCCTTGACCCCCTCACGGATGCCCCGCGAGGCCAGCAGGGCGACCAGGCCAAGGAGGCTGGTCAGCAGCACCAGGGGCAAAGAGAAGCCATCGAGGCCCAGGGCCACGGCGGAACCCACCAAGGGATTCCAGCTATAGCGTTCGAACCATTGCAGGCCCGGGGCCCGGGCATCGAACCCGAGGAGCAAGCCCCAGGCCAGCAGCAGGGTCAGGGTGGCGAAGGTGATGGCGGTCCAACGGACGAGTTGGATGCGCCCCTTGGGCAGGGTTCCCAGCACGGCGGCCCCGAGTACCGGGAGCAGCAGCAGGGTGCTGAGAAGGGGGAAAGTGTTCATGCCCGAGTGCCCATGACGAATGCTATTTTCATGCAGCATCCGATGGGTACTTTATGGGGTGAAGAGCGTTTCCTGTTTGATGAAGCTTTATCAACAGCGGCCCTTTCATGACATCCATAATGTTTGATGCCGGCAAACCATATTCCAAAAGTTGGGTCATGGCATGGCAGTATTTGCGTATATGGAGAAAGAATTTCTTGTACCCCTGACAAAGGAATTGGAGTCCCGGCTCGTCGTAATCGCTGGTCGCGAAGCGATGTTTGGGGCACCCTCCTTGGCATGCCGCCAGCACATCGCACTCCCGGCACCAGCGAGGCAGGGCCATGGCTTTGGAAACACCGAAACCGGAAGAGAGCGATCTTGCCACCATTCCGGAAAGCCTGGCGGTCGTTACATTCCCGAGTCTGTAGTTGGGATAAACGCAGTGGTCACAGGCATAGACATCGCCGTTATGTTCGACGGCAATCGACCGTCCGCATGTCTCCGCGTGGATGCAAACCGGTGAGGGATTCCCAATCCAAGCGTTGAGTGCCCACTCGAAGTTCATGACAAAGATCTTGCCGACATCCTGACGGACCCATTCCTCATAAATGGCGATGAGAAAATCACCGTATTCTTCGGGCACGACGGTCCAGGGGGTGACGGACACCTGGGGCTCTTTCCTGTCCAACCGGACGGGACCGGCAAGGCACAGACCAAGCTGACGGCTTGGCACATCGGGTACCCGCTCGACAATCGGCGTGAACTGGATAAATTCGACACCCTGGTCACGCAGAAAACGATATACCTCGAGGGGTCGTGCCGCGGTATCACGGGCTACGCAGGCCAGGACGTTAAACTCAACCTGGTGTTTTTGCAGCAACCTAAGTCCCCGCATCACGGCATCGAAGGTCCCATTGCCGTGACGATCGCGGCGATAGCGGTCATGGATCTCTTGTGGGCCATCCAGACTAATGCCCACCATGAAATGGTGTTGCTTCAGAAACTCACACCATGCATCCGTCAGCAAGGTTCCGTTAGTCTGCAAGGCATTGGTGATGGTTTTGTGACGCACGAAAGGCTGTTGCAGCTCGATCACTCTTCGAAAGAAATCGATTCCCAGAAGAGTCGGCTCGCCTCCCTGCCAGACAAACTCGACGACCGGCGTCGGCTGAGATTTGATGTAATTCGTGATGAAGCGAGACAGGACTTCATCGGACATCCGCCAGCTCTCACCAGAGGGGAACAAGGTATTTTTCTCGAGGTAAAAGCAATACTCGCAATCAAGATTGCATTGAGGCCCGATAGGTTTAGCCACGACATGAATGCCAAGCGCATTTCCGGAGCGCCCTGTATTTTGTTTCTCCTCTCCCGTCTTCATTCTTCCCTTTTCCCTTTGTCTTATCTAATTTTTTTTCATATAAATAGTTATTGTGTAGCCTTTCACATCCCCTACCTCCACCCACTCCCGTCAGGGGAGGGGGAGTCAGATAAGAGGCTATTCCACTTCGTCCCCTCCCCCCTTGTGGGGGAGGGGTGGGGAGAGGGGTATGAAAGATTGCGGGTAACTATTCAGGTTGTACTTGCTTAACAAGCAGCTAAGCAAGTAAATTTCACTCATGCCTGAGCAGCCCGCCACAACCACCTCACCTCAGTTACCTGATGACGAATTCACC
>JAGVUH010000426.1 GCA_019136395.1 Gammaproteobacteria bacterium | reverse complement strand
CCATTGCTAATCAGGTCATGGCCGCCTTTGCGGAGGGCGGCAAGGTGCTGGTGCTGACAGAGCGCGCCGAACACCTTGAGGCCATCCGCAACGCCTTACATGGCCTGAGCGGTTCACCTTTTGTGCTGCATGGACGTATGTCCCGCAACCAACGGGCGGCTGTGGTCGCGGCGCTTGATAATCTGCCAGAAGACGCGCCCAGGATTCTTCTGGCTACCGGCAAGCTGGTGGGGGAAGGTTTCGACCACCCGCCGCTTGATACCCTGGTGCTGGCGATGCCAGTCTCCTGGCGGGGGACCCTCCAACAATACGCGGGTCGCTTGCACCGGGAGCACGCCGGCAAAACAAAGGTCCGCATCATTGATTTTGTGGATACAGGCCACCCTACACTGATCCGGATGTGGGAAAAGCGCCAACGCGGCTATCGGGCGATGGGCTACCGTATAGCGAGTAATAGCAGCTAAGACTATGCTGAACATGACTAGCGATGGACAGGCAGATACTGGTAACCAATTGATTGCTTGTTTTCCTTCGCCAAGTCCGGGAGTAACCCACCATGGCTAACGATCAGGTGATGTGTCCAGAGATATTGACCGATGAAAATGCGGGGTCTTGGAAAAAATCTACTCCTGACCCCCATGCACTTGCCATTCTGAGAGGGTTTCGCGGGCGTCTGTCCGCGCGCTATGGTGATCGGCTGCGGGGGCTCATTCTCTTTGGCTCGCGTGCGCGGGGGGATTTCCGCGAAGACAGTGATGCGGACCTTGCCATCTTTATCGAGCCGGTATCCGATCCCATTGGAGCCCAGATGGATATCAGTGGCGATGCGTATCTGACCTTTCTCGACCGCGGGCTACTCATTCAACCCTGGGTCTTTCAGGGATCGCCGGAGGCGCCTGACCGCGCGCGTGCGGGTCATCTCCTGGACGTTGTGTTTTCCGAGGGGATTCGTCTGTGACTACAAATACCCTGCTGGAGAAAGCAGACCGGGCCTTGGCAGCTGCAAGGCATGCCCTGGAGCAGGGTGATACTGAAACCGCCGCAGATCGAGCGTATTACGTGGTTTTCTATGCTGCGTGGGGTCTGCTGGAGGCCGAAGGGCTGCCTCGCCCGAAGACTCACAATGGCTTGATCGCCGAGTTCTCCCGCCTCTTTGTGAAATCACACCGGATAGAGCCATCGGTCGGGGCGGTGCTTGCGCGTCTTCAAAACCTGCGTCTGGTTGCGGACTACACCCTTACATCGATTCCAGAAACCGATGCCCAACGGGCTATTCGCGAAGCGGATGCCTTTATCAATGCCGCAAAGGCCCTCTACATCTGTCCCCGTGCTCAATAAGGAACCCTATCCGGCCTTGCCTGGTACTGCTTCCAGACTTCCATGGCCTCCTCGCGCAACAGGTCCGTTATGGGTGGGCAGGGATGGCCTTGATCATAAATCCGCCCACCCTGGGGGCCAACCGAGGTGGGGGTAACAAAACAGAACAAGGACTTAAAGGGCAAATATCCACCGGTTCGTCGAGGTATTGGGCGGTTTTGTGATCAAGGCCGGCAGGGCTACTAGGGGGAGAGGGCAAGTTCCTGGTAGATGAGGCGGTCGTTCAAGCCGTCATATTCCCAGCAACTTCCATGGTGGAGGCATAATTCCAGCTCCTTGCGCTGCATGACGTTGAAATACTTGGCCACAACCTGGGCGCTGATGACGATGTCCGCCGCGCGATGAATGAACGCCCAGGCCAGCGCCGAACTGGGATCAGCCGGGGATGCTGGTGGGCGGACACCCAGATGTTGGTATAGACGAACTTAGCGCCGGAAATGGCGCTCGTCCCTGGATGGGATCTCGATCCTGTCCACCTTGACGCGCTCATAGTCGGTCAAGCGCTCGACCGTCTCGGTCGACGCCGGATCGAGCGGCCAGAGAATGATCTCGACGCGACGGTTACGCAGCCCCTCAGGCACGGGGATGAACTCAGGCGCGTCTTCGAGAATCTGGCGGATGGGTTGCATCGTCATTCTCCGGGCTGGCTGTTGAAGCCAAGTGAGGGGGCCGGCTAACAGGCGCTTTACTACGTATTGCTTGGCCACCTGCTGGGACTTGTGGCAGGCGAGGGTGAAGGAGTCCGCCATGGGGTGGGCGATGGGTTACCAAATCACGAGCAGCCGCGGGTAGGTTAGGTGACCATGTCCCCTAGGCGGGGCTGCCGGTTACCAGAAAACGCCGATCTCATACTCCTGGAAAACCCGATCAGCGCTGACCAGCGTCATACCTTCAATGGCCGCCTGAGCAATCAGCAAGCGATCGAAAGGGTCTCGGTGGCGCAGGGGCAGACTGTTCAAATGCTGTATGTGATCCAGAGTGATGGATAGCAAGGCGATATTATTTTCAGCGAGATTGGCTTCGATGATTTTAGCGGCGACCGGCTGGAGATGCAGTTTGCCCAGTTGTTGCTTGATCTGCATCTCCCAGGCCGAAACCAAGCTGAAGAAAAACCGATCGGTCCCTTGCTCGCAGCGTTGCCTTACGGGGGGTGACAGCTTCTCCGGTGAGTTGTTCAGCCAAATAAAGGCGTGGGTGTCCAGCAGCAGATTCAAGGGTTGCCTCCGAGCCAAAAATCGTCAGGCAATGGGGTATCAAAATCATCGCTCATCTGGATTTGGCCGCGGTATAGCCCGAGCCGAATCGGCTTTCGCTGCGCTGCCAATGGTTCCTTCTGGTCTTCGTACAACACCACCACACGAGCCTTGCGTGCCTTGATATCCGCGGGCAATTTGAGATGGATCTCTCGATTGCGATCAATCTCCGCTTCGATCTCGATGGCGTGCATGAGTGTCTCCTGTACTTCAAAGCAGTCGTCGACGGGGTTGCACGACGATGTCAACGGATATCGGCGTGATAGTCCTGCAATGACCGCACCACCGGGTGCGGCGTCCGCGCCGCCTCGATGGCCATCACCGCCGCCCGGGCCGCGGCCATGGTGGTGCAGTAAGGCAGTTTGTGCTTGACCGCGGCCTTGCGGATGTAGGAGTCATCCAGGGTGCCGCGGCGGCCGACGGGGGTGTTGACCACCAGGTGCAGTTCGCCATTGGCGATGAGGTCGGTGACGTTGGGCCGGCCCTCGTGCAGCTTCAGGACCACCTCGGCGGGGACGCCGTGCTCGGTCAGGAACTGGTGGGTGCCGGCGGTGGCGCGGAGCTTGAAGCCCAGGCGGACGAAGTCGCGGGCGATGGCGAGGGCCTCGTCACGGTCGTCGACGGTGACGGACAGCAGCACGGTGCCGCTCTGGGGCAGGTATTGCTTGGCCGCCTCCTGGGACTTGTGAAAGGCCAGGGGGAAGGAGTCCGCCAGGCCCAGGACCTCGCCGGTGGAGCGCATCTCCGGGCCCAGCACCGGGTCGACCTCGTGGTACATGTAGAAGGGGAAGACCGCCTCCTTGACGCCATAGTGGGGCACCGTCCGGCGCTCCAGGCCCAGGTCCGCCAGGGATTTGCCCATCATGATCTCGGTGGCATGCTTGACCATGTTCAGGCCGCAGACCTTGGACACCAGGGGCACGGTGCGGGAGGCACGGGGATTGGCCTCCAGGATATAGACGGTGTCGTCGGCGATGGCGTACTGGATGTTGATCAGGCCCCGGACGCCCAGCTCGATGGCGATGCGGCGGGTGTAGTCCTCGATGGTGCGCTGATGGCGCTTGGGGATGGAGACCGGGGGCAGGACGCAGGCGGAGTCGCCGGAGTGGACGCCGGCCTCCTCGATGTGCTCCATGATGGCGGGGACGAAGGCGTCCACGCCATCCGAGATGGCGTCGGCCTCCACCTCCAGGGCATGGCTGAGGAAGCGGTCGATGAGGATGGGGCGGTCGGGGGAGATGTCCACGGCGCGGGCGACGTAATGGCGCAGCATCTCCTCGTCGTGGACCACCTCCATGCCGCGGCCGCCGAGGACGTAGGAGGGGCGGACCATGAGCGGATAGCCGATCTCGGTGGCGATGGCGATGGCCTCCTCCAGGTCGCTGGCCATGCCTGAGGCCGGCTGGGGGATACCCAGCTTGGTCATGATGGCGCGGAAACGGTCGCGGTCCTCGGCCAGGTCGATGGCCTCCGGCGAGGTGCCGAGGATGCGCACCCCGGCGGCCTCCAGTTCGCGGCACAGGTTGAGGGGCGTCTGGCCGCCGAACTGGACGATGGCGCCCAGGGGCCGCTCCTTGTCGTGGATGGCCAGCACGTCCTCGGCGGTGAGGGGTTCGAAGTAGAGCTTGTCGGAGGTGTCGTAGTCCGTCGACACCGTCTCCGGGTTGCAGTTGACCATGATGGTCTCGTAGCCCAGCTCCCGCAGGGTGAAGGCAGCGTGGACGCAGCAGTAGTCGAACTCGATGCCCTGACCGATGCGGTTGGGGCCGCCGCCCAGCACCAGGACCTTGTGGCGATTGCTGGTGCCGACCCGGTCCGGGGCGTTGTAGGTGGAGTAGTAATAAGCGGCGTCCTCGACCCCGGACACCGGCACCGGCTCCCAGGCCTCGACCACGCCGATGCGTGCCCGCTGGGCGCGGAGTTCCCGCTCGGGGATCCCCAGGATCTTGGCCAGGTAGCGGTCGGCGAAGCCATCCTGCTTGGCGCGGCGCAACAACTCGTCCGGCAGCGCCTGGCCCTTGCAGGCCAGCAGCTCCTCCTCCAGGTCCACCAGCTCCTTCATCTGTTGCAGGAAATAGGGCTTGATGAAGGTCTGGCGGTAGAGGTCCTCGATGCTTGCCCCCTTGCGCAGGGCCTCGTAGAGGATGAACTGGCGCTCGCTGGTGGGGTAGGCCAGCAGTTCGGTCAGCTCCTCCAGGGACTTGCGGTTGAAGTCGGCGGCGAAGCCCAGGCCGTGACGGCCGTTCTCCAGGGAGCGGATGGCCTTCTGCAGGGCCTCCTTGTAGTTCTTGCCGATGCTCATTACCTCGCCGACGGCGCGCATCTGGGTGCCCAGGCGGTCCTCGGCGCCCTTGAATTTCTCGAAGGCCCAGCGGGCGAACTTGACCACCACGTAATCGCCGGAGGGGCTGTAGCGGTCGAGGGTGCCGTCGCGCCAGTAGGGGATCTCGTCCAGGGTCAGGCCCCCGGCGAGGAGGGCGGAGACATAAGCGATGGGGAAGCCGGTGGCCTTGGAGGCCAGGGCCGAGCTGCGCGAGGTGCGGGGGTTGATCTCGATGACGACGATGCGGCCGTCCCTGGGGTTGTAGGCGAACTGGACGTTGGTGCCGCCGATGACGCCGATAGCATCGACGATGGCGTAGGCCTGGGCCTGGAGCCGCTCCTGCACCTCGGGCGCCACGTTCAACATGGGGGCGCAGCAGAAGGAGTCGCCGGTGTGGACCCCCAGGGCGTCGATGTTCTCGATGAAGCAGACGGTGACCTTCTGACCCTTGGCGTCGCGCACCACCTCCAGCTCCAGCTCCTCCCAGCCCTCCACCGACTCCTCGATCAGGACCTGATGCACCCGGCTGGCGGCCAGGCCGCGGACGACGACGGTGCGGAACTCCTCCAGGTTATAGACCAGGCCACCGCCGGTGCCGCCCATGGTGTAGGCGGGGCGCACCACGCAGGGGATGCCGATCGCCTGCACCAGCCGCTCGGCCTCCTCCAGGCTGTAGGCGATCTCGCTGCGCGGCATGCCGATGCCCAGGGCGTTCATGGTGTCCTTGAAAATCTGTCGGTCCTCGCCGCGCTCGATGGCGTCGACCTGGACGCCGATGAGGCGCACGCCATACTTATCCAGGATGCCGGACTGGGCGAGTTCGGAGGCCAGGTTGAGGGCGGTCTGGCCGCCCAGGTTGGGCAGCAGGGCATCGGGGCGCTCCTGGGCGATGATCCGCTCCAGGGTCGGGGCGTCCAGGGGCTCGATGTAGGTGGCATCGGCCATCCCGGGATCGGTCATGATGGTGGCCGGGTTGCTGTTGACCAGCACGATGCGATAGCCGAGGCGGCGCAGGGCCTTGCAGGCCTGGGTGCCGGAGTAGTCGAACTCGCAGGCCTGGCCGATGATGATGGGGCCGGAGCCGATGATGAGGACGGTATGGATGGAGGTGTCCTTGGGCATGGGGTACTTCGCCGAGGGTGGCAGCCGACGCCTGGAGCGGGGGCCGAGGGGGGTTGATAGGCGGTGCATGACCGGGTTGGCGGACCCTGGGAGAGAGTGGCCCGATCCCGTCGCGTGCTTCCCACTGGCCTTGGCGACTCGCGGAAAGCACCGCAGCGGGATGCCAGCGCAATCAAAAGCGCTGCTGGTACCCGGGGAGGCGCGTTGGGCCGAGGATGTTAGCCGCCGGTCTGGTGCCCGGCAAGGGGTTGGCGTGTAAGTCACAAGAATGTCCTTCATTCTCAGGGGTGTGGCCTGCCGCCTCATGACCGTTAGAATGAGGCTCCCGTTGGCCCGTCCTACCAGCCCCTTCACTGGCCCTGACTTTGGAGCCCCAGCATGCCTCTGCCCGATCCCCATGTCTTCATGCGCGAGGTTGCCCGGCGCTTGCCGGACCTGACCCGCCGTGCTGAGATCGAACCCGTCCTGGATGATTTGGAGTACCTCTTCGAGGTCATGCCTCCGGAGATGCAGGACGCGGCCTATCAACTCATCGACCAGTTGGCGCCGCCTCAATCCCTTTCTCGGCGTCCTCCAGGTCATCGAGAGCGATCAGGGGCGGGCCATCAGCACGGACGGCGTCAACTGGGAGATCCAGCTCTACGGGGAGCGCACCGTGGGCTGGGGCAGCCTGGGGACGACCAAGCAGCTCAGCCTCTATCGTTTCGGCGTCTGGGCGGAGCGGGAGGGGCTGGCGCGTTTCCCCAGCCCGCCGACGGTGGACCGGGATCTAGCCCGGGCCGCCGGCCAGGATCTGGTGGACGCTGCCCTGGCTGCCCGGCCGGCGGTCCCCTTCCCGCTGCGCGACCGCTATGAGCGCTGGCTGCTGGACGCCAGCCCTGATCAGCAACCGATCGCCTTGCTGGAGGCGGTCAGTAGCGCCGAACCTCTGGCCCTGGGGCGCGCGCCACGGTGGTCCTGCGCGCTGGGGGAGGAGATGGCCTTGGATCAGGAGCAGCGCGCCGCCCTGGAGGCCCAGGTCCGGGCGCGGGCGGGCCAGACGGGCCGGGTTCAGTGGTTCCGGCGGGAGGCGGATGGGTCCGGCATGACCCTGGCGGCGCGGGAGACCATGCCCGGCCAGCGCTGCGAGGCCTATGGCGGCCGCTGGCTGGACGCGGAGGAGTTTCCGGAGCTGCTGCTGCGGGAAGACTGGGCAGATCCCCGGGAAGCGGCGCGCGCGGCGAGCTACCTCGCCGGCATCGCGCCGCGGCTGCTGATGCTGCCCCTG
>JAGVUH010000019.1 GCA_019136395.1 Gammaproteobacteria bacterium | reverse complement strand
TGACCCAGGCCGAGGGTGATGAGCACCACCACGGCGGCGAAGGGCAGATAGTAAAGGGCGAAACGCTTCATGACGGCTCCCCTCCGGTTCCGAGAGCGTCTGACGACTGGCAGTGAAGCCGCGCCAGGGCCATGCCAAACCGGAGGTCGGCGATGGCTTGACCCGCGACGCGGCTGGAGGGCACTTCGTCCCGGAAGGTGCTACCCGCGCCCAGCAACCGCCATGTTATCCCACCACGGCATGAACGGCATGATATAGCCCTGGGTGGGTTCGGTTAACTCCCGCCACGGGCTGGATGTGCTCCGCTGGCTAGCAAATGACCAGAACCGCAACCGACCCGGTGGGATTGGGTCTGTGAGCCATCCCTGCCCACACCCCCAGCACGCCTTAACCTTCCCTGGCATAATGCCGCCTTGGGCGTGTTAGGCCACCCCCACCCCTCCTCTCAGGTATCGTACCGTTACCTGAGAGCGCCGGGCCTGACCCGCCCCTCCCCGCGCCAGCCGGAACGCCGACCGTGCCGTTATGGAACCTGCCGCGTCGGAACTGGACGCACTCCGTCTAATCCTCCAGGTACCCTCGTGCCTGGTTCCTTAGCCCGAGGTGTTGCCCATGTTCTGTCGTGCCGCTCTGCTCGCTGCCCTCGTCCTCCTGTCCCTCCTGTCTCTGCCGCTGGTCACCGCGGCGGCGGACCCTAAGCCCGTACCCAAGACCGGCGCCTGTCCTCCTGGCTACTACAGCTCCGGAAACTACTGCGTTCCCAACCAAAGCGCCAAGCCCGTCATCGGCAAGGACGGCCCCTGTCCCCCCGGCTACTACTCCAGCGGCAACTACTGCCTGGGCCGGCCCGACAGCAAGACGGTCATCGAAAAGCTCGGCCCCTGCCCACCTGGCTATTACAGCTCCGGCAACTATTGCCTGCAGAGCCGGTAACTGCCCGACCCCCGCATCCCCCCGGCATCCCCCCGGTATGTCGCAAGGAGTTACCAACGGATGTCCCTAAAAGAAAGCGCACTTGAGCGCCATCTGATCAAGAAACGACCGCGAGGATATCATTGCCTATATCAACACCCTGTAAGCCGGCCAAGGGCACGGCGGCATCGAGGACATCAAGGGCGAGTACCAGGTGTTCAGCGCGCACAAGACCCAGGCCGGGCTGGACGTCCTGGCCGGGAAGCACGAGCTCGCGCCCGCGGCCCTGCGGGGCTTCGTCACGGGGGTGCTGGAGCGGCTGATCTTCGACGGCGAGCAGTTGAGCGAGCTGTTCACGCCACTGGCGCTGGGCTGGAAGGCGCGCAGCCAGGCGGAACTGGCGTTGATGAACGACCTGGCGCCGCTGCTGAAGAAGCAGGCGGGTGGACGGGAGATTTCAGGGTTGGTGGCGTATGAGTAGCCTATCTTCACCAACACACACCCTTGAGGAGCGTCGCGCGTCGATGAATAACCTGTTACAGCAGCTTCAACAACATGCCGCGGTTCTGCCGCCTTCGGTGCAGGCCGAACTGCTCAACTACGCGATTTACCTGGAACAGCAGGTGAAAACACACCGCGCTATGGAGGTCTCTGAGCCAACTCGCCGCCAGCGTTTGGCCGAAGCGCTGGAGGAGGCCGCCATGCTCGATCCCTATCGAGCAATCGAAGATCCAGTCGCTTGGCAGCATGAGCAGCGTCAGGATCGCGCGCTGCCTGGAAGAGACCATGCTGATTGATAGCAATCTCATCATTTACGCCACCCAACCCCATCGTCGGCAACTGCGGCGCTGGATGGTCGAGCACGCCACCCACTACTCGGTCATCAGCCGCTTGGAAACCTTGGGCTATCGCCATCTGAGCGATGCCGAGGCGCGGTCGATCGAAGCCATCCTCGCTCAACTGGAGCGGGTTCCCATCGATGACAGCATCGTCGAACGGGCCATCGGACTGCGACGGTTGCGCAAGATGTCATTGGGCGATGCACTGATTGCCGCCAGTTGCCTGGTGCGTCAACTATCGTTGGCGACGGCCAACGAGAAGGATTTTGCCTGGATAGAATCTCTGGCCGTCGAGAATCCACTGGAGCGGGAATCATGAGCGAACGGAAGAAAGGACTGATGCCGCGGTTGCGGTTTCCGGAGTTTCGGGAGGCGGGGGAGTGGGAGCACCAGGAGCTCGGACCTCTCTCAACGAAAGTCGGTAGCGGCATCACGCCGACGGGTGGCAATAAGAATTACAAAACGGAAGGGCGACCTTTTGTGCGAAGCCAAAATGTAGGTTGGGGCGAACTGCTTTTAGACGACATTGTTTTCATTGACGAAGACACGCATCAGTCATTCGATTCCACGGAAATCCAAGAATCGGATGTCTTGCTCAACATCACCTGCGCTTCCATCGGGCGAAGCGCCATCGCTGACTCGCGTATTGCTGGAGGGAACGTTAATCAGCACGTTTGTATTATTCGGGTCAAGACGCGAGCGCTGAATCCTATTTTCTTAAATCAGTTCCTTATCTCAGAGTGCGGGCAGAGCCACATTGAAAGTTTCCAAGCGGGTGGAAATAGGCAAGGCTTAAACTTCGCACAAGTTCGATCATTCGAGATTCCGCTGCCACCAACCGAGAAAGAACAACAACAAGTCGCCTCCTGCCTCTCCTCCCTCGATACCCTTATCGCCGCACAGGCGGACAATCTCGACGCCCTCAAGACCCACAAGAAAGGTCTGATGCAGCAACTCTTCCCCAGTCCAGACGTGGATATCGGGTGATGGGCAAGAAGATCATCATCATTGCCGGCCCTAACGGGGCAGGAAAGACGACCTTCGCCCGCTCCTTCCTGCCGCGGGATGCACAGTGCCCGCGCTTCATCAATGCTGATCTGATCGCTGCCGGGTTGTCGCCTTTCGAGCCCGAGGCGGCGGCCATCAAAGCCGGTCGACTCATGTTGGAGGAGATTCGCCACTGCGTTGAGCGCGACCAAAGCTTTGCCTTCGAGACCACGCTGTCGGGCAAAGGATACCTACGGCAGCTTGCCCAATGGCGTGAGCGTGGGTATCACATCAGCCTTTACTTCCTGTCCCTGCTCAACGCGGAAGCTGCCATCGCCCGAGTGGCCGAGCGCGTGCGCCAAGGTGGGCATCAGGTCCCGGAAGAGGTGATTCGCCGTCGCTTTGCGGCGGGGCTGCAGCACTTCGAGCAGTACTACAAGACCCAAGTCCACACTTGGGCTCACTATGACAACTCCAGCCTCGAACCCGTCTTGCTGGAATGGAGAGAAAACCCGTGAACGCGCCTGACCTGTCCACCGCCACTGATCCGGATCTGCGTGCCTCCTTCCCCGCCTTGCAACGAGCGGCCGAGATGGCCCGTAAAGCGGCCATTCAGACGGAGACCGATCTGGTGGTCATTCAAGAGGGTCGGTTAGTGCATCTTACGGCTGACGAACTGCGCGAGCAGAACCCACGAAAGACGAAGGCATGACCCAGGACCAACTTAGCCTGGTAGTGTGCGGTGAGGGCGGCGAACCGCACTGTGCGCGGTGGTGGTGCGGTTCGTTCCTCACCGCACCCTACGCCGAGATCACCGAGGTCGACCTTCATCATCTGGAATTCATCGCCATGCATCACATCACGATCAACATTAAAGACGATCGATTGGCCAAACAGGTTGTCTGGTGGCTGGAGCATTTTAAAGACGATGGTCTGGAAATCGTCTCCGTCGAGGATCTTGAAGACTTGAAAGCGCTTCAAGCCACGCGCCAGGAGGCGTCGGTGTCGTTCGAGGACTACCTTAGCCATGCGGATTGAGTTGCGAAACAGTGCGATCAATATTGTCGAAGAGACGATCGTGATTGGCCGGGTTCTCCATCGGCGAGAAAGCTACAAATGACCCAGGAACAACTCAACCAGCTCGGCAAGACCCTGTGGGCCATCGCCGACGACCTGCGCGGCGCCATGAACGCCGACGACTTCCGCGACTACATGCTCTCCTTCCTGTTCCTGCGCTACCTATCCGACAACTACGAGGCCGCGGCGCGCAAGGAACTGGGGCCGGATTATCCCCGCCTGGCCGCAGAGGACCGCCGCCCGCCGCTGTCAGTCTGGTACATGGCCAACGCCGCGGACGTGTCCGCCTTCGAGACGCAGATGCGCCGCAAGGTGCACTATGTCATCCACCCCGCTTATCTCTGGCGCAGCATCCACGAGCGCGCGCGCACCCAGGACGCGGAGCTGCTGCAAACCCTGGAGCGCGGCTTTCAGTACATCGAGAACGAATCCTTCGGCAGCCGCTTCCAGGGGCTCTTCTCCGAGATCAACCTCAACTCCGACAAGCTGGGCCGCAGCCCGGCCGAGCGCAACAAGAAGCTCTGCGTCATCATCGCCAAGATCGCCGAGGGCATCGCCCAGTTCTCCACGGCCCGGGACATCCTCGGTGACGCCTATGAATACCTGATCGGCCAGTTCGCCGCCGGCTCCGGCAAGAAGGCCGGGGAGTTCTATACCCCGCAAACCTGCTCGACCATCCTGTCGCGCATCGTCGCCCTGGATAGCCAGGAGCCCGCCAACGGCAAGAAGCAACGCCTGAGCTGCGTCCTGGACATCGCCTGTGGGTCCGCCTCCCTGTTGCTGAACGTGCGCCATGAGCTGGGTCCCCAGGGCATCGGCATGATCTTCGGGCAAGAGAAGAACATCACCACCTACAACCTGGCGCGCATGAACCTGCTGCTGCACGGGCTGAAGGACACCGAGTTCGAGATCTACCATGGCGACTCCCTGACCAATGACTGGCCGCTGCTCAGCGAGATGAACCCGGCCAAAAAGCTCAAATGCGACGCCGTGGTCGCCAATCCGCCCTTCAGCTACCGCTGGGAGCCGACCGAGGCCCTGGGCGAGGACTTCCGCTTCAAGAACCACGGCCTCGCGCCCAAATCCGCCGCCGATTTCGCCTTCGTGCTGCATGGCTTCCACTACCTCAGCGACGAGGGCACGATGGCCATCATCCTGCCCCACGGCGTGCTCTTCCGGGGCGGGGCGGAGGGCCGCATCCGCACCAAGCTGCTGCAAGACGGCCACATCGACACGGTCATCGGCTTGCCGCCCAATCTGTTCTTCTCCACCGGCATCCCGGTCTGCATCCTGGTGCTGAAGAAGTGCAAAAAGCCGGACGATGTGCTCTTCATCAACGCCAGCGCGCACTTCGAGAAGGGGAAGCGGCAAAACCACCTCTTGCCCGCGCACATCGACAAGATCATCGCCACCTACCAGTACCGCACGGAGGAGGACCGCTACTCCCGGCGCGTCCCGCTGGCGGAGATCGCGCGGAATGACTACAACCTGAACATCTCCCGCTACGTCAGCACCACCGAGCAGGAAGCGGATATCGACCTGGGCGCCGTCCAGGCGCAACTGGTCCAGATCGACCAGCGGATTGCCGCGGCGGCGGCGAAGCATAACGTGTATCTGCGGGAGCTGGGTTTGCCGCCGATATAACCGCGCGCGGCTTAGCCACGGCTACATGCCCCTCGTCCGAGCTGCCTAGACCCCCATCGGGTCCCTTCGCGCCTCCGGTCACCGCACGGTGTCGATCCCGCGGGTGTACGATGTGCTGGCGCCGAAAGCCCTGGCGAGCCGGTAAGGGTCGGCGTCTACCCAATCTTTTTCCCCTGAGTCACGCACCATGAGAATACCCATTACCCTCGGTCTTGGTCTCTGTGCCCTCCTGAGCGCGGGCCCAAGCCTGACGGCCCCCCTGAACGTCGAGCCGGCGGCCCTGACTGCCGCCCCCTGGTCCTGGCAGCAGACCCAGATGAACGATGGCGCGCTCTTTCGCCCGGCCAAGCCCGAGCAATATCAATTGCGTTTCCTTCCCGATGGCACCCTGGCCATTCAGGCGGACTGCAACCGCGCCCAGGCTCAATACCGCCTGGAGGAGAGTCGCCTGCATCTCGAACTCGGGCCAACGACCCTGATGGCCTGTGGCGATGACTCCCTGGGGGACCGCTTTCTGACCCAGTTGGGCGGTGTCAGCCTGGTCTTTGTTCAGGACGGGCAACTCTTCATCGACCTGAAGTTCGACAGCGGTACCATGAAATTCACCCCCATCGAGGCGGGGCTGGGCCAGGCCCTGATCGGTAGTCGCTGGCGGGCGACGGGCTACAACAACGGCCGGGGCGCCCTGGTGAGTCTCGTCGAAGGGACGGAGATCAGCCTCCACTTTGGCGCCGAAGGCCAATTGGAAGGCTCCGCCGGCTGCAACCATTACAGTGCCCCCTTCGAGTTCCAGGGCGAGCGCGTCTCCATCGGACCCGCCAGGAGCACCCGCAAGTTCTGCGCGGAGCCGGATGGCCTGATGGCCCAGGAGGCGGCATTTCTTGAGGCCCTGCCCAGGGCGGTCACTCTAGAGAGGAGCGACGAGCGGCTGGAGATGCGCATGGCGGATGGGGCCATGGTCGCCACCTGGGCACGGGCGGAATGAACGCTTATAACGCTTGATCGCCCTGCCGCGGATAGCCTCGCCGCGGAGCATGCCATGACGCGCCGCCTCCCCGCCGCCAGCCCCTGGTTCGACCTCCACCGGGTTGCCGGCACCCTGATGCTGCTCCTCGCCCTCGCCTGGGCTAGGGCCGCCGCGGATCAGGAGCGCCTGGCGGACGCCTACCGGCAGATCCTGGCGCATCTGGACGCGCTGGCCGAGGCCAAGGCGACCCTGGGCAGTCTGAATGAGCTGCTGGCCGAAGCGCCGGTGCAGACGACCGCCATTCGCGAGCGCCTGGCGGTGACGGTCACCCCTGCCGAGCCGGCGGTGAAACTGCCCGACGGGGCCGATCTGGTCACGGTTCAAGGCCTGCTAGCCCAGAAGCGGGCGGCGGTCGCCACCGCCCGGGAGCGGTTGCAGGTCCTGGAGCAGGGGTTGCGGGACGAGGCGGAGGCCCTGCCGCGCTGGCGACGCGAGCTGGCCAACCTCAACCAACGGGCTCTGGACCTGGACGAC
>JAGVUH010000544.1 GCA_019136395.1 Gammaproteobacteria bacterium | reverse complement strand
CACACGCCCATTTTGGGCTTCTACACGCCCACCCCGGGGCGCCGGATGCCGACTGGGCTCCCACACGCCCATTTTGGGCTTCTACACGCCCACCGAGGGGGGCCGAATGTCCGTTGGATTCGTACAGCAAGTTAGAGAGACGGTGGGGGGGTAGCAACTCAACATTCGAGTAGGCGTTTACTAGAACGCAGAATAAATAGTCATGCCTTATTGCATTACCGACCTTTTCTTGTATGATAATGGGGAGCAGTTGACCACCTTGGCCCTGTCCCATCAGGGCATACCTCAACGACACCTCGCGTTGGTGGCTCATGCCTCATGGTGGAGTCTCCAGCAAATACCTGGCGTTAGGTCACGGTTCTTGGTCGTTGCCAATGACCTTTTTCAAGTTATTTCTCATCAAACCGGTAGAGGAGGGCGAGCAATGGCATCAAGACAGGCGTGCGGCAAATGCAAAGTAAACGGCGCGCGGACTGATTCCTCATGGGGGGATGCCCCCGACCTTTCCACAAATTCATTGTGGAATGACTTGGAGTGGAGTGACGCTACCGGCAGGTATCTTGCCGCAAACAATCTGACACCGGCGGGAGCAACACATACCCACAAGGGGCTGTTTTATAAAAAGGGAACCGGTGGGCGCCTGTGTTACTGGAACGGGTTGGACTGGGTACGATCGTCGAAACGTGCATCACTGCTGGTCGAGTTATTTCCATACCGGAACCTGGCGTCCAAATTCACGGGCACGTCGCCGTGAGGCATCCCGGATAGCAGGAGCCTGGCATAGGCGCTGTCTGAGCCAAACCATTACCACCACGCGGAAAGACAGCAGGGTGGTGGACCTAAGGGCGCTACCTGGGCTGGGCTTGCAGCCCCGACCAGGTTCGGACTTACCCCCGGTTTTTTTTCGCGTGCCGCAACCGCCGCTGGTTGCGCGCCCGCGTCCGTTGACGGCGCATCAGGCGCTGGCTTTTCTCTTCCGTCGTTTCGCTCGCTTCCGGCAAATGCCCATGCGGATCTCTGCCATGCTTTCTCACGCCTGTCTCACCTGCTGAACAGTAAACACCTACGGAACAGTCAGAGTAGAACAAAACCCTGCCGGTATTCCCGGTGATGCGCTTTGGAAAACCAACCATTTCGGCGACATTCCCGGGCGGAACCCGGGAGGGGTATTCCGGCATATCTGAATAAGGAAACAGCATTCCCTGTCGTTAACGTCATTCTCGCTTGCCATTACCGACCTATTGTAGTATCGTTACTTTCGTCTCGACCTCGTGACGATATATGCCCTTAGCCCTCGGTCCCACCCGCACAGGATAGTCCCTTGAACAGCTTTTCTGCGGTCTCCTTACAACCCGCCATTAAGCCGATGTCCGCTCCTGAGACGCTTAATAGACGCCCTATTACTGACGATATTATTGGGGAGTATTATCGCCATAATTGGCTTCGGCGTCTCGATTTCGGTAAAAGAATTACCATGATCTACGCCGCGGCACAAAACGACGAGCGTCGCGAGTACTTGTCATGTTTCAATGAAATTTTGTCCGCGCATAACCACCTCATCCCGACGCTACCTAACGAACTCAACGCGCGGGGATATTATGAGTATGCGCAACAGATCCTCAATGATCTTTGTGGACTCGCCGCGACGTCTTTTAGCCAGTCTGGCCTCCCTCCTGTGGCGATCGACGCGGCTGACATTGAGCTTAATTATCTGGCATCGCTTACCCATGGCCACGGAGGCGATTTTAAGTTCGATGCCGAAAAATTTGACCCCCGGGTAGTCTGGCAGGCCTTAAGGGATCGCTATTCAGAGGATGGGCTATCCTCCGTGTTGCGCGCTATCGCCCGGGAATTGCGGCTCATATTTCAGCTTGAACCGGGCAGGCCGGTTGAATGGCGCGCTGGCAACTTAGTTTTGGTGATTCGCGCGCAGATGGACGCGGAGCCGTTTGACTCATGCTATTGTTATCGAACTCATGAACGCCTCTGTGCCGCCTGCCAGGAGCTTTCGGCTTTTTTTCACTGGGCAGGCTATCCGGAAACAGGGAGGCTTTTAACTGCATTTAACTCACGCGCCATTCGCTCAGATCTTACCGTGCGTTCGCGCGAGAAGATTTTTATCGATCAATCCTTGGCATTGATCACTTATAAATCGAAAATTGAATTCTTGCTCTCGCCTGAGATCGCCGCGCAATTACAGAATTTTATCAGCGAGCATGACGCCACCTAACGTCCCCGTTTATTGGCTTTCTTCATGCGGCCGACCCTGATTTGTTTTTCAGCCCAAATCGTAATCACACAAAATCCCCATGATCCCATCAACTACAACAACTTCCCCGGTAGCTTCCACGCCCCCTAGCGTGGTAGTGAGCCCCGCGCGTCAGCCCTCCAGGAAGGAGACAACTACTTCTTCTTTCGACCAGAACCCGGGGTTGTTCTATCGCCATATCTGGCGCTCTTATCTGGATACGGCTTCTTCTTTTTCCAGCCATCTTGATCTGCTGCAGGCGCGGGAGGCAAATGCCATTGCCCATCTGGATTTTTCCCTGCCATCGATCCTTCCCGAGCACGCCGGACTTTATTCGGCGGCGGCGCTCATCACCTTGGCAAAAAAAATCGTCCAGGCGTTGAAGTGGATCGCGGAGCGGCGTTTTTCACCCAAAAACACCCCCCCCTTAGCCATCGATGTCCAGGCATTGATCGATGAATTTGTAACCCAATTAATTGCGCCTGAGTCGCGGGGCACTCCGAACCACTTTCCGGCACGGCGCTTCGATCCCGTGCTTATTTGGGAAGCTTTGATGGACCGCTATCAGCACCGCGCTGCCGAACACATCTATGAACAAAGCGCCCGCCTGCTGCGGGACTGGTTTTTCCTAGCGCCGAGTAGTCGCGTTAAGCAGCGCGGGACCCGTTTCGCTTTGGAACTTCCGGTCACTACGGTTACCCGCCAGGCTGGGGTCAAAGTTTATGATTGGGACTCGATTGCCAGGCTGCGCACGCTCGCGGACGCCTTCGCCGGATTTCTGGCATCCCTCTCGCCCCTACATCTCTCGCTGTCCCGGTTTCGCACCGCGCTAGAAGCTCCCCAATTTCAGCTCACCTCGGGGGATACCTATCCGGTCTGCGACGGTGTGGTGCTGGTGACCTATCAGAGCAAGTTCGTTGTGCTGCTGCGTCAGGAGGTCGCCGCTGAACTCCAAGAGTTTGTCTCGCGCTGGGCGCCGCCCGTGGCGGAGGCGCCATGACCCCGGCAGTCCCATGGCGGGTCCGTTCCGCCCAACTCGCGTCTCGCGGCTCACAGGAACCGCGCCCCGGCTCCCTGGCGGGATTGCAGGTGGCCCGCGCCCGGCATCAGGGACAATTCTTCACCCCCGCTCCGTTGTCATCCTGGCTCTGGCGCCTGCTGGGCCCGACCCTTTCTGGCGCCCGTCCGGCTAACGTCGGGGCGCGCTTGCCCATCTTGGATAGCAGCTGTGGCAATGGCTCCTTGTTGCACTTCGCGGAGCCACAACAGCATGCACTCTTTGGCATCGATCCGGATGAACGCTGTATTGCGGCCCTGGCCGCGGACGCGCGGGCCGCCGGATTTGAGTGCCAGTTTGAATGCGGTGTCATGGAGCATTATCGCCCGCGGGGATTCGCGCTCTGCGTCCTTAATCCTCCGTTTAGCCTGACCTTGTCCTCGCCCCTGTTGGAACCGGGGCCTGCCACGGTCTACGGTCCCTTCGGCCCCGACACGTCGGCCCTGTCGCATGCATACGCTCTACAGCAGGGGCTGGCGGCCGCACAGGTAGTGGCGGCCATCCTGCCGCGTGCCTATGCGCTGAGCCTGCTCGCCGACCAGGCCGCGTCTTGGCCGCGGCTGTGCGCGATCTTTCATCTACCTGCGGGACTTTTCGCGGCCACAGAGCTGACCGAGGTCGCCGTGAGCGTCGCCTTGTTCGACAGCCGGCCGCGCGCCCCCGGGCGCCCGGTGCGGGTGGAGCGGATCGCGGACCTCGCGGTACCCGCCATCCAGTGCTCCTGTGCGCTCCCCGCTCATGTAGCGCCGCAGTTGCGTCCGGTCGGGATGTTGGATGACGGCCCGGTCATTACGCGGCCGGTCACCGGCGACCCCCGGGTCCATGTCGGCCATAACGGCCGTCGGCTGGCGCTCGGCTTCCGCTGCGGGCTTCAGGAGGCGCGCGTGCGCAACGCGCTGATGATCGAGCGCCTGGCGCCGCCGGAGAAGGGGCGGCGCTATCCGCGGGGCCTCCGCTATGTGGGCCAGGGCCAGCTGGATCTGGAGGTTCATCTCGCCCAGGCGGACCCCCTGTCCTCCTTGCAGCGCTTCCTGGAGCGGATTCAGGACACCGGCGCCGTGGTGGAGGTGGACCCCGGACTGCAGCGCTATCTGGCCCGGCGCCGGCGCCAACTGCAGGTCGTGACCACGCCGTTTCGCCATGCTGTACGGGTTCCGGCAGGGCGTGCGGACCGCACCCGGGACACCCTCGCCGTGCGCGCCCGCGTCACGCAGGTCCTCAATCCCCGGGTCTGGGGCTCGCCGCTGCTGCGCGCCGGGGAGCTGTTCCAGGTTCGGGCGGCCGGTGACGGTCGCTGGGTCTTGGCCGTTGAGGGCCAAACCCAGGAGCTGGTCGACGAAGAGCTGAATCAGCGTTTCACGGTTGCGGAGTCAGCGGCCGACGAGGATAAGTGGCGTACAGTGCACGCGGGTCGGCTCGCGGCTTTTCCCGCCCTCGCTCAGGGCTTGCGCGCCCGTGCCCGATCTCTGGGGCTTGACCGGATCCTGAGTTGGGACTATCAACTCGATGATCTGGTGGAATTAAGCATGGGACGCAGCGGCATCGCGGCGTGGGAGGTGGGCCTGGGCAAGGCGCGTTTAGCGATTTCCCTGATTCTGCTGTCGGGCTGTCGCCGCGGCCTGGTCTGTACCGAAGCCTATTTGCTGGATGAAATGGAGCGGGAACTGCGGCAGCTCGGCATCGACCCGGCGTGGTGGCAGGTGATTACCAGGCCGGAACAGCTGATAAATCTGCGTCGGATCAATCTGATCTCCTATCATCGCCTGCGTTCTCCGCTCCATCGCGCCCATCCGCGCCGCACCTATGCCGCGCGCTTACGGCGGCGCATCGGGGTGTTAGTCGCGGACGAGGGGGATTTGCTCCGCGCCAAAGACAGTCAGCAATCCCGTGCCTTGTGGCAGGTGGCGGCCAAGCGGAAATATATTCTCACGGGCACCCCGATCGGTAATTACCCCCGGGACGCGTTCACCCTCCTCGCCTTCACCGGCGGGGATGCGACGGCACAGCAACCCTATGGCCTCCATCGCTGGTACCTGACGCCCGACCTGGTGCACAGCACGGCGGCGGCCATACCGGGGGTTGATCGGATTCGGGAGGCCTTCGTCGTCACCGAGTGGGTCACGAATGAATGGGCCGATGACATGACCCGCGGCGCCCGCCGGGAAGTGCCGAAAACCAAAAATCTGCCCGGCTACCGCGCGGCGATCGCTCCCCACATCAAGCGTCGGGTTGCCCAGGAGCCGGACGTCGCCCGGCATGTGCGTCTTCCCGTACCGGTGGAGCGGACGCATCTGATCGAGTGGGATGACGCCCATCTCGCGCATTACCTGGCGATTGCGGAAGAGTTTGGCGACTGGTATCGGCAACAGGCGCAACAACGCCATGGGCGAACCCACAACCTGGTGGCGATCCTCAGCCGGATTCAGGCGGTCCAGATGGCCGCCGCCGTGCCGCAACGCGCGCGCGGCGCCGCCTGGCGTTTCCCGTACCCCGGCGGCCTCACCAGCAAGCAGCGGTTTGCCGTCGCGCGCCTCGCGACACTCAGCGCCCAGGGACATACCACCCTGGCCTTTGCTGAATACCCGGATCTGCTGGAACTCATCGCTCAGGCGCTGCGCCTGCAGGGAATCGATCCGGTGGTACTCCATGGCGGCGTGAGTATCGCCGAACGCGCGCAGGCGCTGGACACCCAGTTTCGGGCAGGTAAGTCGCCAGTGCTGCTCGCCACCCTGGGCGTGGCGCAGAAAGGATTGAACCTCCCGCAGGCCGACCGGGTCCTGTTCCTCACGCGCTCCTGGACCGCCAAGACGGAGCAGCAGGCCGCGGGTCGCGTCCTCCGCCCCCAACAAACACGTCCCGTTGAAATTGAGTACCTGATTCTCAAGGGCGGGATCGATGCCTATCAGGGGCAGATGGTGGCGCATAAACGCGACACGACGGCCGCGTGTCTGGATTGGGCGACCCCGACCCTGGAGCAGGTGGACTTCCTGCATCTGGATACTCTTCTGAAGCAGTTTATTGACGGGATTGCGGCCCTCCGGGGTTGCCCGTCCCACGCGCTGCGTCAGCGGTTGCTGGCCGCCTGAACACCTCTACATTCCCGGAGAAAGCGATGACGAAAGCCTCCTCGTCACCGGCGGTACGCGTCCAGGTGGGCGCCGCGGGCGTTCTGATCTACAAGCCGCGGCAATCCACGCCGCTCTTCGCCAAAACCCTGGGGTTGGATCGGGACGCGCAGGGCCGGGTGACGCGCATTTGGCTCGACCGCCTGGTCCATCGCCCCGGTGAGCGCTGGGAGAATGGCTCGCTCTGGGACGTCAGCGGCGCCGTCACTTCCATCCTGACCCGCTCCGCCGTGCCCTTGGACGAAGATCCCCTCCCGCGCAACGGTGTCCGGTTCAGTTAGCCCCTTGGTACTTTAAATGTCCTCTCTGCGCGGTCCAGAGGGGCCAGGACGGCACCGGCGACCGGATTTGGAATTTGGTGCTCCCTGCTCA
>JAGVUH010000097.1 GCA_019136395.1 Gammaproteobacteria bacterium | reverse complement strand
ATGTCAGGGGCGGGTGCGCCTCGCCAAGGTCGAGGTCGACGAGGGTGACAACATGAAGCTGGCGGGCCATTACCGGCTGCGGGGCTTTCCCACCGTCATCCTCTTTCACGCCGGAGAGGAAAAGGGCCGTTTTAGCGGCGCGCGCTCCACGGCGCAGATTCGCGACTGGCTCCGGGAACACCTGGAACCCTGAGCAGGTTGGACTCTCCGGCGACAGGACACCCGGCCATCAGGCCTCGCCGGCCAGCCAATCCCGCGGCACCAGAAAGCGCTCATAGAGTTCCGCCTCCGGGCTCCCCGGCGCGGGATGCCAGTCATAGCGCCAGCTCACCTCCGGCGGCAGGGACATGAGGATGGACTCGGTGCGCCCCCCGGATTGGAGGCCGAAGAGGGTGCCGCGGTCGTAGACCAGGTTGAATTCCACGTAGCGGCCCCGGCGGTATTTCTGGAAGGCCCGCTCCCGCTCGCCCCAGGGCAGCCCCTTGCGCCGCTGGACGATCGGCAGGTAAGCGGGCAGATAGTGGTCGCCGACGCTTTTCAGGAAGTCGAAACAGCGGGCGAAGCCCCCCGCGTCCAGGTCGTCGAAGAAGAGGCCACCGATGCCCCGGGGCTCCTGGCGATGGCGGAGAAAGAAATACTCATCGCACTGGCGCTTGAGGCGTGGATAGACCTCCGCGCCGAAGGGCAGGCAGGCGGCGCGGGCGACCCGATGCCAGTGCACCGCATCCTCCGCAAAGCCGTAGTAGGGCGTCAGGTCGAAGCCGCCGCCGAACCACCAGACCGGTGCCGCGTCCGCCTGCTCCGCCACAAAGAAACGCACGTTGGCATGGGAGGTGGGGACGTAGGGATTGCGGGGATGGACCACCAGCGACACCCCCAGGGCCTGAAAGGCCCGGCCCGCCAGTTCCGGCCGGCGCGCCGTCGCCGTGGGGGGCAGGTGGGCACCCTGGACATGGGAAAAGTTGATGCCCCCGCGCTCAAAGAGGGCGCCCTCCTGCAGGACACGGGTCCGGCCCCCGCCGCCCTCGGGCCGCTCCCAGGCATCTTCCTGGCGGCGGACTGAGCCATCCTCGGCCTCCAGGGCCTGGGTTAGACGGTCCTGGAGATCCAGCAGATAATCCCGCACCGCCGCGATATTGGGTTGTTCAGGCATCGGATTCAGGTCTCCGTCAGGATGGCGCCCAGGGTAGGCCCGGCCCCGGATTCAGACCTACCGCGGCGCGGGGCCCGGGGCTGGTCCGGCATTGGCTTCAGGCCTCCGGCGGCGTGGCGTCCGGGGGATAAAGATGAATCGCCAGCCAGAGACACCGCGGCGCCGGCCGGGTCTCCAGCACCCGGTGGGGCGTGTGGGCGGGAATGAACAGATAATCCCCCGGCATCAGGTTGACGCACTCCCCATCCAGTTCGAGCACCGCCCGACCCTCCAGCAAGAGGACCCATTCATCCTGCTCCTGATCATAGAGCCCGGGGTCGGGGGTGGCGCTGCTGAGGATGCGCTCGATACGGACCCGCCCCTGACGCCAGAGATCCTGAAAGAACTCTCCCTCTTCCAGGGCGGGTAGACCAGTGAACAGATTGGCGGGGATCATGGCGGCGGGCCTTGATCTGACTCATGAAAAAACCGGCCAGAGGCCGGTTTTGGGTCCGCTGCATTGAGCGGAGCGGGATCGGTCGCGTGACCGGCCGCGCGAGAGGCTCAAGCCATCGCTTTAATACGGGCGTTGATCCGGCTCTTGTGACGGGCCGCCTTATTGGCATGGATCAGGCCCTTGCCGGCCGCCCGGTCGATGAAGGGCATGGCCGTCTTGAAGGCCGCCATGGCCGCTTCCTTGTCACCCGCCGCGATCGCCTTGAGCGTGTTCTTGATGTAAGTGCGCATGGCACTGCGGCGAGAGGCATTTTGCTGGCGATGCTGCTCGGCCTGACGGGCGCGCTTGAGGGCTTGGGGGGAGTTGGCCAAGTGATTGCTCCTGAAATCCGGGATGAATCGCGGGATTAAATTTAAGACCGGGCATTTTCCTCAAGGCCCTAGCCGCTGTCAACCAAACCAAGGCCCTTTTTGTGCATCTCAGTACGCTTGCGTCTCTGGAGCGTGCCCATCTCACCGCGTGGTCAAGCCAAGTCAGGCCATGGGTCAAGCCAAGGACCTAGCCGAGCCCAGAGGCGCCAGCCAGGGGTGTCCCCCAGGACGGCGCCCGCATGGGGCGACCGACCAGTCGCTCGCGCGACGGATCGGCGCTCATTGTCCGCCAATCGCCGCCGTTGCGCCCTATTCAACGCAATTAATGCTGGTGTCGACAAAGGGATGCTCTACTATTACGTTTTCATGACGACGCCCAGACGGTCAGCGCCAGGCTCCCGTCGTCCGGATCCATCCCAGCCACAACCACGCAACCTGCACGCGGAGGCAGCACATGACTGAAAACGAGGTCAAGCCGACCACCGAAACGCCACCAGCGGGGCCGGCCACGGCGACCGCCAGCGCCAAGCCCACCCCCACCCCGGCGGCTCCGGCCAGCCAGGGCAAGGCGCCGGAGGCATCCAGCGCCTCGGCCAAGGCCAGCGAGTCAAAGGGCGCGGATAAACCCGAACCCGCTGACAAGGGCGCCAAGAGCGACAAGGAAGACAAGAAGGACAAGCCCGTCAACGTGCTGGTCAACATCCAGGTCGACGAAAAGCAGCTCAAGCGTGAGGCCGAGGCCTATTATCCCTATAAGAAGAAGATGCCCGTGACGGAGTACATGGACATCCAGTACCAACTGCAAATCGAGTTGCTCAAGTGGCAGAACTGGGTCAAGGAAACGGGCGAACGCGTCATGGTGCTCTGCGAGGGACGCGACGCCGCCGGCAAGGGCGGGACCATCAAGCGTTTCATGGAACATCTCAATCCCCGGGCCGCGCGCGTGGTCGCCCTGGAGAAGCCCAACGATCGCGAACGCACCCAATGGTATTATCAGCGTTACCTTCAGCACCTGCCGGCCGCCGGTGAGATCGTTTTCTTCGACCGCTCCTGGTATAACCGTGCCGGTGTCGAGCGGGTGATGGGTTTCTGCACCCCGGCCGAGTACCTGGAATTCATGCGGCAGACCCCGGAACTAGAGCGTATGCTCGTTCGCAGCGGCATCCGCCTGCACAAACTCTGGTTCTCGGTCACCCGCAAGGAGCAGTTACGGCGCTTCAAGTCCCGCGAGCACGATCCGCTGAAACAGTGGAAACTCAGCCCCATGGACCTGGCCTCCCTGGACCTGTGGGAAGAATACACCAGCGCCAAGGAAAACATGTATTTCTACACCCATACGGCCGACTGCCCCTGGACCGTGATCAAGTCTGACGACAAGAAGCGGGCCCGTATCAACGCCATGCGCTTCCTGCTCTCCAAGTCTCCTTATCCAAACCGCAATCCGGAAGTTGCCTGCCCGCCCGACCCCGAGATCGTGGTCGCGCCCCAAATCGATCAACTGAGCCCCGCCTCGCTTTGAACCCCGGGAGATCCACTAACGCCATGTCAAAGCATTACGAAAAGCAAGCCAAACAGGTCGTCAAGGGCTTCAAGGAGGTCCTGGACGAGGAGGCCCGCAAGGTCCTCACCGACGAAGATCTTGGCCAACTGGCCATGTTGATCGAGTCCGCCATTACCAACTCCGTGCTGTCTGCCGTGGAAAAGGTCGCCGATGACCTGGAAAAGTCCGTCCGCAAGATTCGCCGCGGCGCCGAGCACTACGACGACTGATCCCACTTTCTGATACTTCCTAAAAAGCGTCCAGCCGCCAGTTCCCGATTTGTCCCCAGAGGGACCCGCTCAAGTCGGCAAAGGATCGGATGGACAGCATCTAAGGCGCCTCCGGGGGAGACGGGCCATGCCCCAGGCCCCTCCCCCGGCGGGTGATCAGGCCACCTTCGACCCCGGCGGTTCGCGCTTCTTGGGGTATCATCGGCCGATGCAACCACCACGGGTTACATGCCGGAATTGTTTCCCGCCCCGGGCTTGGCCGCCGGCCGGGGGCCAGACCTTTGCCCTCAGCGTGCCGCGGCCCTGGTTGTGGACCATCCTCCCCCTCCTCTTCCGCGCCAGCCTCCTGATCACGAGATTCTTTCGCATCAGCCTATTAATCGGCAGCTTCCTCACCACCAGCCTGCTGGCACTCAGCCTGTTCAGCCCCGGCCTGCGGGCGGAAACCCTCCCCTACGATCTGACGATCAAACCCACCGGCCAGGAGGCCATGGACCAGGCCCTGCTGGACACCTCCCTCCTCGCCAGCCTGCGGGAGGAGGCCAAGGCCGGCGCCTTCGCCTTGGTGGCGCGGGCCAACGATGACCTGCCGCGCCTGGACGACGTTCTGCGAAGTTTCGGTTACTACGACGCCTACATCGACATCCGCCTGGATGGCCTCCCCCTGGAGACGCCGGACCTGGTGGCGCGCCTGGAAGAGCGATCGGCCGCTGGGGGTGCTGGAGGCAGGGCGGGAGAGGCCAGCGCGCCGGAAATCACCAGCACGGCGGGCACGCCGCGCGCGGCCCAACCCGCGGGAGCGGCGGGATCAGTGGCGTCCAAGGACTTGGGAGACCCGGCGGGCACGTCAAGTGCCCCGGGAGAGGCGGCATCGACAAGCCCGGGGCCCACGCCCACGCCGGCGCCCATCCCCATTCAAGTCAGCATCGACCTGGGTCCCCTCTATCACATCGGTCAGGCCCGCCTCGACGGCCCGGTTTCGCCGGCGGTTCACGCCGCCTTCACCCTGGCCCCTGGCCAGCCGGCCCTGGCCAGCAGCGTCCTCGCCGCCGGTCAGGCGGTGCTCGCCGCCCTGCGCGAGGAGGGCTACGCCCTGGCCCAGGTCCCGGCCCCGGAGGTCCTCGTCAACCATTACACCCGGACCATGGACGTCACCTACAACGCTACCCCCGGACCCCGCCTTGGCGTCGGCACCATCCGTATCGAGGGGCTGGACCGGGTCCAGGAGGACTATGTGCGCCGCCGCCTGGGCCTGGAGCCGGGGGAACTCGTCACCACCAGCCGGCTGGAACAGGCGCGCCGGGATCTGCTGGCAGGCAGGGTGCTGGCCAGCGCCCGGCTCATCCCCGGGACGTCCCCGGACCCCGACGGCCATCTGCCCCTGACCCTGGAGGTCACCGAACGCCCGCCCCGGGTGCTGCGTTTCGCCGGCGCCTATTCCACGGATGAGGGCGGCAGCGTCTCTGGCTCCTGGACCCACCGCAACCTGCTGGGCCGGGCCGAGCAACTCACCCTGCGCGCCGATGTCGGCACCCTGGGCGCCCCCTACACCAGCGAGCCGAGCTATCTGCTGAGCGCGGCCCTGGTCAAGCCCGACCTCTGGCGCCGCAACCAGGACCTGCACCTGGACGCCGCCGCGGTACGGGAATTCCTGGAGGCCTACGACCGGGATGCCATCACCGCCGGCGCCGCCCTGCAACGCCGTTACGGCGACAATTTCCAGGTCGGTCTGGGGCTGGGGCTGGAGCGGTCGCGCATCACCCAGGACGCGGTGGTCCAGGACTACCATCTCGCCTTCCTGCCCCTGACCCTGAAATACAACGACGCCGGCGACCTGCTCGATCCCCGCCAGGGCTTCCGGGTGGACGTGCGGGCCGCCCCGACCCAGGTCCTCAGCGGCGACGCCGACGATTTCCTGCACCTGCGCGCCACCGGCACCGCCTACCTGGACCTGAGCCGCCTGACGGCCGGGGACGCCACCACGGCCATGGCAGGCGGCACCATCCTCGCCGGTCGCCTGGTCATCGGCCGCATCTTTGGCGCCGCGGCCAGCGCCGTGCCCCCGGACTGGCGCTTCTACGCCGGCGGCGGTGGCTCCGTCCGTGGCTTTCCCTTCCAGTCCATCGGTCCCGAGACCGCCTCCGGTCAGCCCCAGGGCGGTAGCAACCTGCTGGAGACCAGCCTCGAGTTGCGCCAGCACCTGTGGGGCAATTGGGGGGCGGCGGTGTTCGTCGATACCGGCGCCATCTCCGACGAAAATTTCCCCGGTACCGGCGGCTGGTCCATCGGCGCCGGGGCCGGGGTCCGTTACAAGACACCGGTGGGACCGGTGCGGGTGGACCTGGCCACCCCGTTGAACAACGACGCCGGTGACCCAGCGGTCCAGTTCTACATCGGCGTCGGCCAGGCCTGGTGATCATGCCCTCACCCCCGCGCCCCTCGCTCCCGCGTCACCGCCGCCTCTCGCGATTACTGGTTCGCCTGGCAGTGATCCTCGTCGGCGTGCCGCTCCTGATGCTGGCTGCCCTGCTGCTGGCCGCCAATACCGACGCCGGCAGGCGCCTCATCGCCGACCAGGTCGGCGTCCTGAGCGACGGCCTGGTCCGCCTCCGGGGGCTGGAGGGCCCCCTGCCCCTGGCCCCGCGTATTGGCCACCTGGCGATCAGCGACGCCGCGGGCTCCTGGCTCACCCTCGACGACGCCGCCCTGGACCTGGACCCCTGGCCCCTGTTGCGGGGCCGGATTAGGATCACCCAACTCAGCGCCGCGGCCGTTCATCTGGAGCGGCTGCCGGCCAGCGACGAAGCGGCGGAGGAGACCCCCGACGAGGCCGGGGGCTGGTACTTGCCACCCCTCGAACTCGCTCAGCTTGGCATCCAACGCCTCACCCTGGGGGAGATCCTGCCCGGCGCCCCGGCGTTGCGAGTCGCCGGCCGAGGAACCCTGGCCAACCTGGCGAGCTTCGAGGTCTGGCTCGACCTGCGCACCCCCGACCGGGAAGACCATTACCAGCTCACGCTCGATGCCAACCCCCAGGACAATCGCCTGGAGGTGCAGGTCCAGGAGGCCCCGGATGGCCTGATCAG
>JAGVUH010000693.1 GCA_019136395.1 Gammaproteobacteria bacterium | reverse complement strand
CCGTGGCTATAACCGCTATAACGACTACTACGGTTATGGCCCCTACTGGGGTGGTCCTTATGGTTACGCCCCTTACGGCGCTCCCTATGCCCCCTACGCCCCGCCCGCTCCGCCAGCCGCCCCGGCTGCCCAGGCCAAGTAAGTCGCTGGTAAGCTGACTAAACAGCGCGCACAGGGAGGTGCGTGCAAGCCCTCGCCGGTTTCTTGGCGTCGGTTGAGGGTTTTAGTACGTGGCAGTAGCAAGCTCCCTCGCTGACGCCTTTTTTCCCATCTTACTCTTGCCCTCGGTTGTGTGACCAAGTCCTTGGCTTGGGATTCGTTTCTGCCATAATTCCCGGCTCGACACAAACTCCACCCGCTTCCTACGGGTGGTTGTTGCGTTCAGGATAAATTCTTAAAGGACATCCCCGGGCACTCTCACCCACCCCTCCATCAGTATCCGGGCGCTGCGGCTCATGATCGCCTTGGTCACGATCCAGTCGCCATTCACCTGCCGCGCCTCGGCGCCCACCCGCAGCGTGCCGGAGGGATGACCGAAACGCACCGCGGTGCGCTCCCCGCCCCCGGCAGCCAGGTTGACCAGGGTCCCGGGTATGGCGGCGGCAGTGCCGATGGCCACCGCGGCGGTACCCATCATGGCGTGATGCAACTTGCCCATCGACAGGGCGCGCACCAGCAGATCGATATCCGTCGCCCGGACCGCCTTGCCGCTGGAGGCGACATAGTCCGCCGGCGGGGCGACGAAGGCCACCTTGGGGGTGTGCTGGCGGGTCGCCGCCTCCGCCAGATCCTTGATCAGCCCCATGCGCAGGGCGCCATAAGCGCGGATCGTCTCAAACCGCGCGAGGGCCTGGGGGTCGCCATTGATCGCCTCCTGCAACTCCGTCCCCGTGTAGCCGATGGCGTCAGCCTTGACGAAGATGGTCGGGATGCCGGCATTGATCAGGGTCGATTGGAGGGTGCCCACCCCCGGGACCTCCAGCTCATCCACCAGATTGCCGGTGGGGAACATGGCCCCGCCACCCTCGCCGTCGCCCTCGTCCGCCGGATCAAGGAATTCGAGCTGGATCTCGGCGGCGGGGAAAGTCACGCCGTCGAGCTCAAAGTCCCCAGTCTCCTGCAACGCGCCGTTAGTCATCGGCACCTGGGCGACGATGGTCTTGCCGATATTGGCCTGCCAGATGCGCACCGTGGCCATACCGTTCTGAGGGAGGCGGCTGGGGTCGACCAGGCCGCCGCTGATGGCGAAGGGGCCCACGGCGGCGGAGAGGTTACCGCAGTTACCGCTCCAGTCGACGAAGGCCTGGTCGATGGACACCTGGCCAAAGAGGTAGTCGACGTCGTGATCGGGCCGGCTGCTCTTGGCCAGGATGACCGTTTTGCTGGTGCTGGAGGTTGCCCCGCCCATGCCATCGATCTGCTTGCCGTAGGGGTCCGGGCTGCCGATGACGCGCAGCAGCAGCTTATCCCGGGCGGGCCCGGGCATTTGGGCGGCGGGCGGCAGGTCCTGGAGGCGGAAGAAGACACCCTTGCTGGTGCCGCCGCGCATATAGGTGGCGGGGATCTTGATCTGGGGTAGGTGAGGCATGGTTGATAAATCCTATTACGAATTAGGAGTTAGCGTGGAAAGAGCCGATATAGCCAGCGCAAATCCCTTCTCGGTCGTTCCGGGTCGGGCGGCGTCTGGCGGGGGACGCCGTGCATCCATCCCTGGAGGCTTGCCAACCGCCTCCCTGCGGTTGACACCCCCGCCAAACGCCACCCGCCCCTCCCTCTACACGCTCGGCCAAGAGCAAAAAGCGGCATGCGTGGCTATAAAACCTCCCAGGCTCGTTACTGACCTCACGCCTGACCCAGAAAATCCTTGGCAAAGCGCTGCAGCACGCCACCGGCCGCGTAGATCGACACCTCCTCGGCAGTGTCGAGGCGGCAGGTCATGGGCACCTCCAGGCGCTCGCCATTCTGGCGATGGATCACCAGGGTCAGGTCCCCACGCGGGGTGCGTTCGCCCACGACGTCATAGGTCTCGGTACCATCCAGACCCAGGGTCAGGCGATTGGTGCCGGGCTTGAACTCCAGGGGCAGGACGCCCATGCCAATCAGGTTGGTACGGTGGATGCGCTCGAAGCCCTCGGCGGCGATGGCCTCGACCCCGGCCAGGCGCACGCCCTTGGCCGCCCAATCGCGGGAGGAGCCCTGACCGTAGTCGGCGCCGGCAACGATGATCAGCGGCTGCTGGCGGTTCATGTAGGTCTCAATCGCCTCCCACATGCGCATCACCTGACCCTCCGGCTCCACCCGCGCCAGGGAGCCCTGCTTCACCTTGCCCTCCGCATCCCGCACCATCTCGTTCAAGAGCTTGGGATTGGCGAAGGTGGCGCGCTGGGCGGTCAGATGATCGCCGCGGTGGGTGGCGTAGGAATTAAAGTCCTCCTCCGGCAGGCCCATCTTCGCCAGGTACTCGCCGGCCGCACTGTTGAGCAGGATAGCGTTGGACGGCGACAGGTGGTCGGTGGTGATGTTGTCGCCCAGGATCGCCAGGGGCCGCATGCCCTTGAGGGTGCGTTCCCCGGCCAGGGCCCCCTCCCAATAGGGCGGACGGCGGATGTAGGTCGACTGGGGCCGCCAGTCATAGAGCGGGCTCTTGGCCGGCTCCACCGCCCCCAGGTCGAACATGGGGATATAGACCCGCTGGAACTGCTCGGGCTTGACGCAGGCGGCGACGATAGCGTCGATCTCCGCGTCGCTCGGCCACAGGTCCTTGAGGGTGACGGGGTTGCCATCCTTGTCATGGCCCAGCACATCCCGCTCGATATCGAAGCGGATGGTACCGGCGATGGCATAGGCCACCACCAGGGGCGGCGAGGCGAGGAAGGCCTGCTTGGCATAGGGGTGGATGCGGCCGTCGAAGTTGCGGTTGCCGGACAGCACGGCCACGGCATAGAGGTCGCGGTCGATGATCTCCTGCTGGATCTGGGGCTCCAGGGCGCCGGACATGCCGTTGCAGGTGGTGCAGGCATAGGCGACGATGCCGAAGCCCAGTTGCTCCAGCTCGCCGAGCAGCCCGGCCTCCTCCAGATAGAGCTTGGCGACCTTGGAGCCGGGGGCGAAGGAGGTCTTGACCCAGGGCTTGCGCACCAGGCCCAGTTGGTTGGCCTTCCTGGCCAACAGGCCGGCGGCGACCACGTTGCGCGGGTTGGAGGTATTGGTGCAGGAGGTGATGGCGGCGATGATCACTGCCCCATCGGGGAGCAGGCCCTGGGCCTCCTCGGCGCGGGCGGCGGCGAGCTTGGCGGCGTCGGCGATGCCCCGTTCTTGCAAGGCAGAGGTCGGCAGGCGGCGGTGGGGGTTGGAGGGGCCGGCCAGGTTGCGCACCACGCTCGACAGGTCGAACTCCAGGACGCGGGGATAGACGGCGGTGACCAGGCTGTCGGCCCAGAGGCCGGCGGTCTTGGCGTATGTCTCGACCAGGGCCACCTGCTGGGGCTCGCGGCCGGTGAGGCGCAGATAATCGAGGGTCTGGCCATCGATGTAGAACATGGCCGCAGTGGCACCGTATTCCGGGCACATGTTGGAGATGGTGGCGCGGTCGCCGATGGAGAGGCTAGCCGCCCCCTCGCCGAAGAACTCCACGTAGGCCCCCACCACCCGCTCCTGGCGCAGGAACTCGGTCAGGGCGAGGACGATGTCGGTGGCGGTGATGCCTGGCTGGCGCTGGCCGGTCAACTTGACGCCGACGATATCCGGCAGGCGCATCATGGAGGCGCGGCCCAGCATGACCGTCTCGGCCTCCAGGCCGCCGACGCCGATGGCGATGACCCCCAGGGCATCGACATGGGGGGTGTGGCTGTCGGTGCCAACGCAGGTGTCGGGGAAGGCTATGCCCTTGCCCCGCTCATCCGGGCGCACCTGGACCACCGGCGACATCTTCTCCAGATTGATCTGGTGCATGATGCCGTTGCCGGCGGGGATGACATCGACATTCTGGAAGGCGGTGCGCGTCCAGTCGATGAAGTGGAAGCGGTCCTCGTTGCGCCGGTCCTCGATGGCCCGGTTCTTCGCGAAGGCATCGGGCTCGAAGCCGGCATGTTCCACCGCCAGGGAGTGGTCGACGATCAACTGGGTCGGCACCACCGGGTTGACCAGGGCGGGATCGCCGCCTTGCTCGGCGATGGCGTCGCGCAGGCCCGCTAGGTCCACCAGGGCGGTCTGGCCGAGGATGTCGTGGCACACCACCCGCGCCGGGTACCAGGGAAAGTCCAGGTCCTGGCGACGCTCGATGAGCTGGCACAGGGCGTCGTTAAGCAGCGCCGGGTCGCAGCGGCGCACCAGGTTCTCGGCCAGGACGCGGGCGGTATAGGGTAGTTGGGCATAGGCCCCGGGCTGGAGGGCATCGACGGCGGCGCGGGCGTCGAAGTAGTCCAGGTCGGTGCCGGGAAGGGGCTGGCGGTAGGCGGTGTTCATGGTGGTCGTTTTATCTGGTGGTCAAGGGCCGCGGTGGCGAGCGGCCGGCAAGGGTGAGGGGTCTGTGGCCGCCAATGCGGCCCTCAAGCGTTGATTTTCAGTAGCCGCGCTGCGGAGCGGCCAGTGCCGGTTGCTGTTCAAAGGCCGCATCCAGGAGGGCCAAAAAGCCGGGTTTAGCAGCGGCAGCCCGCTCAACCTGGGCTGGCCGCTGAGCTGCTAGTCCCCCCCTCAGACCGTATTAGATTCGTAGTCCCGCGGCGGTTGGCCTGGCCGGGGAGGGTCGGGGGGCGTCTGGCGGGGGTGTCGCCAGCAAGGATGCTGGCGGCAAGCCTACATGGACGTATTCACGGCGTCCCCCGCCAGACGACACCCGACCCGGGCGTCGCCGCGGTTTCATCCCCCTCTCCCCAGCCCTCCCCCGCAAGGGGGGAGGGGACGAAGAGAGTCAGGCCGGGGTCAGGGAGCGGTCGCGGCCATGCCCGAGTGTCAGGGTAAGCAACGCCGGCACTCGTCGCCACGGACAAGCATCAGGGCAGCCCCGCCGGCTCAGCGCTGGTCGAGCGGCACCCAGATGCGATTCTCCGGCCCGACGTAGTTGGCGCTAGGGCGGATGATCTTGTTGTCGATGCGTTGCTCGATGACGTGCGCCACCCAGCCGCTGGTGCGGGCGATGACGAACAGGGGCGTGAACATGGCGGTGGGCACGCCCATCAGGCGGTAGCTGACGGCGGAGAACCAGTCGAGGTTGGGGAACATCTTCTTGATGTCCCACATGATGGTCTCCAGACGCTCGGCGATGTCATAGCACTGATGGTCGCCGGCGTCGTCGGCCAGGCGCTTGGCGACGGTCTTGATCACCTGATTGCGCGGATCGCCGATGGTGTAGACCGGATGGCCAAAGCCGATGACGATCTCCTTGCGCTCCATGCGGGCGCGGATGTCGGCCTCGGCCTCGTCGGGGGTGGCATAGCGGCACTGGATGTCGCAGGCCACCTCGTTGGCGCCGCCGTGCTTGGGACCGCGCAGGGCACCGATGGCGCCGGTGATGGCGGAATAGAGATCGGAGCCGGTGCCGGCGATGACCCGGGCGGTGAAGGTCGAGGCGTTGAACTCGTGCTCGGCGTAGAGGTTCAGCGAGGTGTGCATGGCGCGCACCTGCAGGTCCGAGGGCTTACGGCCATGGAGCAGGTGCAGGAAGTGGGCGGCGATGGACTCGTCGTCGGTCTCCTCATTGATGCGACGGCCATGGTGGCTGAAGTGGTACCAGTAGAGCAGCATGGAGCCGAAGCTGGCCATGAGCCGGTCACCAATGTCCCGCGCCGCCGCCAAGGGCTGGGCCTCCTTCTCCGGCTCCAGGGTGCCGAGGACCGAGGCGCCGGTGCGCAGCACGTCCATGGGGTGGGCGGAGGCCGGCAGTTGCTCCAGGACGGTCTTGAGGGCCGCGGGCAGGTTGCGCTGGGACTGGAGGTGACGCTTGTACTCCGCCAACTGGCCCCGGTTGGGCAGGTCGCCGTGGATCAGCAGGTAGGCGATCTCCTCGAACTCGGCGAGGTCGGCGAATTCCAGGATGTCATAGCCCCGGTAGTGCAGGTCGTTGCCGGTACGCCCGACGGTGCAGACGGCGGTGTTGCCGGCGGCGGTGCCGGAGAGGGCGACGGATTTCTTGACCTTGGGGGCCGCGGGTTGCTCGCTCATGGTGTTACTCCAATAGTGCTGGTGTGAGGTCTGGCCTCAGGTTCGGCTGACGGGTCCGCGCGGTGGCGCCGTCAGCGGCGACGAAAAGGGTGAGTTCAGTCCGCCCCGCCCCCGGCGAAGAGGGCGTCGAGTTTCTGCTCGAAGGCGTGGTAACCCAGGTAGTCGTACAGTTCCATCCGCGTCTGCATCAGGTCGACCACCCCCTGCTGGGTGCCATCGCGGCGGATGGCCTGGAAGACCTTGAGGGCAGCCTGATTCATGGCGCGGAAGGCGGACAGGGGATAGAGCACCAGGCCGACGCCGACGCCGCCCAGTTCCTGGGTGGTGTAGAGGGGGGTGGAGCCGAATTCAGTGATGTTGGCCAGCACCGGCACGCCCACCGCCTGGACGAACTGCTGGTACTGGTCGAGCTGGGTCATGGCCTCGGGGAAGATCATGTCCGCCCCGGCCTCGACGCAGGCGCAGGCGCGGTCGATGGCGGACTGGAAGCCCTCCACCGCCAGGGCGTCGGTGCGGGCCATGATGACGAAGTCATGTCGGCGGCGGCCTTGATGCGATCGACCATCTCCCCCTGGGAGACGATGGCCTTGCCCGGGCGGTGGCCGCAGCGCTTGGCCTGGACCTGGTCCTCGATGTGGCAGCCGGCGGCCCCGGCGCGCATCAGGTCACGCACGGTGCGCTCGATGTTGAAGGCGCTGGGGCCCATGCCGGTGTCAGCGTCCACCAGCAGGGGGGTCTGGGTAACGTAGGTGATGCGGCGCACGTCCTCGCAGACGTCGTGCAGGAGGTAGAGGGCGCGGTAGCCGGTCTTCTCGGCCATGATGGCGTGGTAGGCGTTGATGGTGCCGACCACTTGCAGGGGCTGTTCGTCGCGGACGGCCTGGCGCAACAGGGCGCCCGGGGAGAGGGATGCGGTCATGGTGGTTGCTCTAGCATTCAGATTATTGGATGAGGCGGCGGCTACCGGGATCAGGGCGGGTCCGCGCGCGACTGTTGGCTCGGCTGGTGCCGATTGGCCTCCGGCTCAGGGATCAAGCGGGGCGGGGCCGGGACGGCGGCTGGGTTCCAGCGGGGTCCCAACCTTTACCCCCTGTCAATGGGTCAGCGGCGGCGGGGTTGGCAGTTCGCCCGTAAGGCGCTTCTCCACCTGCTGGCGGGCGGCGCGGATGTGGCGGCGCATCAGAACCTCCGCCAGTTCGCCGTCGCGGGCGGCGATGGCCTCGACGATCTGGGCGTGCTCGCGCAGGGCCGTCGGGGTCCGTGGGCCGGTCATGGCGAACTGGCAGCGGTACATGCGCACCAGGTGGTAAAGGTCGTTGGCCAGCAGCTCCTGCAACCGGGCGTTGTGGCTGCCGCGGACGATGCAGTAGTGGAAGTCCAGGTCGCCCTCGCTCTGGTAGTAGGCCAGGCCGTGGTCCTGGGCGACCTGGCGCTCGTGAAGGGCGATCAGGTCCTGGAGCTCGGCGATCTCCTCGTCGCTCATGCGTTCGGCGGCCAGGCGCGCCGCCATGCCCTCCAGGGCCTCGCGCAGGTAGTAGAGGTCCAGCAACTGGTCGCTGGTGAGCTCCACCACCCGGGCGCCGACGTTGGGCCGGCGCACCACCAGGCTGGAGGACTCCAGCCGCCGCAGGGCCTCGCGCAGGGGGCCACGACTGATGCCGTAGCGCCGTGCCAGCTCGGGCTCGCTCATCTTGGAGCCCGGCGGGAGCTGGCCCTCGACGATCTCCCGGCGCATGCGGGTGAAGATCTGGTCGGCGAGGGTGATGTCCTGGTCAAGCATGGGGTGAGTGGCTATATCCATCGCGAATCAAGGTGCGGTGCTCCCGGCTGGGGCCGAAGCGGGCCTCAAACGTGATGCGCGTAGCCGATGGTCTGTAGCTTGGCGGTGATCTCGTCGAGGATGGCCGGGTCGTCGATGGTGGCGGGCATGTTGAAGTCCTGACCGTCGGCGATGCGCTTCATGGTGCCGCGCAGGATCTTGCCGGAGCGGGTCTTGGGCAGGCGCTCGACCACGACCACCTTCTTGAAGTCGGCCACCGGGCCGATCTTCTCGCGCACCAGGGCCACCAGTTCGCGGTCGATCTCCTCTTCAGGGCGGTCGACGCCGCTCTTGAGCACCACCAGGCCGACGGGGACCTCGCCCTTGAGCTGGTCGGCGGCGCCGATGACGGCGCACTCGGCGACGTCGGGATGGGAGGCGAGGACCTCTTCCATGCCGCCGGTGGAGAGGCGGTGGCCGGCGACGTTGATGATGTCGTCGATGCGGGACATGATGAACAGGTAGCCGTCCTCGTCCTTCATGCCGGCGTCGCCGGTGAGGTAGTAGCCGGGCTCGGCGCTCAGATAGGAGTCGACGAAGCGGTCATCCTTCTGCCACAGGGTGGGCAGGCAGCCGGGGGGCATGGGCAGCTTGATCATGATGCGGCCGATCTGGCCCGGGGCCTGTTCGTGGCCGTCGTCGTCGAGGATGCGCACGTCAAAGCCGGGCACCGCCTTGGTGGGGGAGCCGGCCTTGACCGGCAGGGGCTCCACGCCCATGAGGTTGGCGGCGATGCCCCAGCCGGTCTCGGTCTGCCACCAGTGGTCGATGACCGGGCGCTGGAGGATCTCCTCGGCCCAATGCAGGGTGTCGGGGTCGCAGCGCTCGCCGGCCAGGAACAGGGCGCGGTAGCGGGACATATCGTACTTTTTGAGGAA
>JAGVUH010000026.1 GCA_019136395.1 Gammaproteobacteria bacterium | reverse complement strand
CATGTGCCCGGCCTTCGGCGCGCTGCGGGTGGGTCTGCGCATGCGGCGCACGGCCACGGTGCTGTGTGGCTCCGCCTGCTGCGTCTATGGCCTCAGCTTCACCGGCCACTTCTACGGGGCGCGGCGCTCGGTGGGCTATGTCCCCTTCGACTCCGAGTCCCTGGTCACCGGCAAGCTGTTCGAGGATCTCAAGGCGGCGGTCTTTGAACTGGCCGACCCGGACCAGATCGACGCCCTGGTGGTCATTAATCTTTGCGTGCCCGCTGCCTCCGGCGTGCCCTTGCGGCTGCTGCCGCGCCAGGTCAAGGGCGTGCGCATCCTCGGCCTGGACGTGCCGGGTTTCGGCGTGCCCACCCATGCTGAGGCCAAGGACCTGCTGGCCGGCGCCATGCTCGCCTATGCCCGGGCCGAGGCCGAGACGGGTCCGGTCCAGGCCCCCCGCGGCGGGCGGAGTAGCCGGCCGACCCTGACCCTGGTGGGGGAGATGTTTCCCGCCGATCCGGTCGGCATCGGCATGCTGCTGGAGCCCCTGGGCCTGGCAGTCGGTCCCACGGTGCCGACCCGCGAGTGGCGCGAACTCTATGCCGCCCTGGACTGCGCCGCCGCTGCCCTGATCCATCCCCAGTACAGTGCCGTCGCCGCCGAGATGCAGGCCGCTGGCCGCCCGGTCATCGGCTCGGCCCCCGTGGGGTGCGAGGGCACCGCCGCCTGGCTGGATGAGGTCGCCCGGGCCTGCGGTCTCCCTCAGGACCAGGCCGACGCGGCCAAGAATCGCATCCTCCCCGCCATTGGCGGGGCCCTGGCCCAGAATCCCATCAAGGGTCGCATCACCCTCAGCGGTTACGAAGGCTCCGAGCTGATCGTCGGCCGGCTGCTGGTCGAGAGCGGGGCGGATCTGCGCTACGTGGGCACCGCCACCGGCGCGACCCCCTGGTCCGCCGCCGATCGCGACTGGCTTGAGGCCCGGGGTGTCCAGGTCCAGTACCGCGCCACCCTGGAGCAGGATCTGGCGGCGGTCGCGGAATTTCAGCCCGACCTGGCCATCGGTACCACCCCGGTGGTGCAGAAGGCCAAGGAGGCGACCATCCCGGCCCTCTATTTCACCAACCTGATCTCCGCCCGGCCCCTGATGGGTCCCGCCGGCGCCGGCGCCCTGGCCCAGGTGGTCAATACCGCCCTGGCCAACCGCGCGCGCTTCACCGCCATGCGCGATTTCTTCGCCCCTGTGGCGGGAAGCGTGACGATTACCCCGGATCTGGCCCGCGCCCAAGGCCAAGCCGGAGGCCAAGACCGGGCTTCCCCCAGTCAGATCACCGCCAATCAGATGTCATCTGGCCAGGTTTCATCCCAGGTATCGTCTGGCCACGCGGGCCGCGTCGAAATGCCTGCCGGTCGGGCTGCCCGGACCCCGGCGCCACGCCAGGAGGGGAGGGCGGTGGCATGCTGATCCGTGACCTCGACCGGGCCGGTGGCTATTGGGGTGCCGTCTACTGCTTCAGCGCCATCGAGGGGCTGCAGGTGATCATCGACGGCCCCGTGGGCTGCGAAAACCTGCCGGTCACGGCCGTCCTGCATTACACCGACGCCCTGCCGCCCCACGAGCGGCCCATCGTCGTCACCGGCCTGAGCGAGGTCGAGCTGGGCCGCACCGGCACCGAGGCGGCCATGGCCCGCGCCCACGCCGCCCTGGACCCGAGTCGGCCCGCGGTGGTGGTCACCGGCTCCATCGCCGAGATGATCGGCGGCGGCGTCATCCCCGAAGGGCGCCATATCCACCGCTTCCTGCCGCGGACGATCGACGAGGACCAGTGGCAGAGCGCCGACCGCGCCCTCTTCTGGCTGTGGAATCAGTTCGGTAATCGGACCGGGTCTCGCACGGGTACCCGTGTGAGTTCAGGGATCACGGCCGCCGGGCAGGTCCAAGGGACACCTGCCACAGCCTCGGTCGCGACCAGTTCACCGGTCAACGCGAAGTCCACCTCGGCGGCTGATCGCCCCCTGGTCAACCTCATCGGCCATAGCTACGGCTGCTTCAACGCCTGGTCCGACGTCGCCGAGATCCGCCGCCTGGTGGAGGGGATCGGGGCCGAGGTCAATCTGGTCTTCCCCTTGGGGACCCGGCTGGAGGAGATCCCGCGGCTGGCGGAGGCCCAGGTCAATATCTGCCTCTACCGGGAGTTTGGGCGCACCCTCTGTGAGGAACTCGGCAAACCCTGGCTGCAGGCCCCCATCGGCATGCAAGGCACCACCCGTTTCCTGCGCGCCTTGGGCGAGCAACTGGGCCTCGACCCTGAACCCTTCATCGAGCGGGAAAAACGCACCACCCTGAGGCCCATCTGGGACCTGTGGCGGTCGGTCACCCAGGACTTCCTCGCCACCGCCAGCTTCGCCGTGGTCGCCACCGAGACCTATGTCCGGGGCCTGCAACGCTTCCTGGGGGATGAGCTGGGGATGCCCTGCACCTTCGCCATCGCCCGCCGTCCCGGCGCCAAGACCGACAACGAGGCCGTGCGCCGCGCCACGCGCGAGCAGGCGCCGCTGATCCTCTTCGGCAGCTTCAACGAGCGCATGTACCTGGCCGAGGCCGGGGCCCGGACCACCTACATCCCGGCCTCCTTCCCCGGCACCCTGATCCGCCGCCACACCGGCACGCCCTTCATGGGTTACAGCGGGGCGACCTACCTGGTGCAAGAGGTCTGCAACGCCCTGTTCGACGCCCTGTTCCACATCCTGCCCCTGGGCAGCGAGTTGGACAAGGTGGATGCCACGCCGTCGCGGCTGCACGAGGAACTGCCCTGGGAGGCGGACGCCAAGGCGCTGCTCGACCAACTGGTTCAGGCCCAGCCCCTGCTGATCCGTATCTCCGCCGCCCAACGCCTGCGTGAAACGGTCGAGCGCGCCGCGCGCGCCGCCGGTGAGCGCCGGGTGAGCGTGGCGCGGGTCTCCGGGTCGGCGGGCAGCCTGGACTTCACGGCCTGAGGCGCGGGAAGCCCAGGACACTGACAACTTTTCGCCGTTGGCCATCGGCGGATGGCGGCGGCGGGACCGGTCACCCTAACCAGGGGTGGGGTCCCAGGACCGCGCAGGGTCAGGCGGGACTTCTCCTGACTGGGCGGGATGCGCAAGATTCCGGCCGCAAGGTCGTCTGTAATCCAGAGGAGACATCATGAGCGAAGAGAAAACCAGTCTGTCGGGGCTGACGGATGGCGAGGCAAAGGAATTCCACGGCATTTTCGTATCCAGCTTCCTCGCTTTTACAGCGATCGCAGCGGTGGCGCACATTCTCGTCTGGATGTGGCGTCCCTGGTTCTGAGGTCACGGCTGGGCCGCGCTGATTCATTCAACAATTTAGGGGAGCAGAAACATGATCGACGCCCTGACCAAAGGTATCCATAAAGTTTGGATGATTTTCGATCCGCGACTGGTGCTGGTGGGCCTGGCCGCTTTTCTGATCGTGCTTGCCGTGGTGATCCACATGATCTTGCTCAGCACGGACCGGTTTAACTGGCTACAGGGGGTCGGCACCAAGGGCGAGGTTCCCGTCACCCACTACGTGGCCCCCAAGGCCAGGTAGTTTCGTTGCCAAGGGTGGGGGAATCAGACGCCTGCCATCGCGCCTGATCCACTACCCGGGGCCGCTAACCGGAGGCACCCCGCCCGGCGCCTCCCGATCAGAGGGTTGAACCATGGCTATGTTGAGCTTTGAACGAAAATACCGCGTTCGTGGCGGAACGCTGATCGGGGGAGATCTTTTCGACTTCTGGATTGGGCCTTTTTATGTCGGCTTTTTCGGGGTCACGACGATCTTCTTCACCCTTCTAGGCACGCTGTTGATTGTCTATGGCGCGGCCATCGGGCCGACCTGGAACTTGTGGCAGATCAATATCGCCCCGCCGGACCTCAGCTACGGGCTGGGCCTGGCGCCCCTCAAGGAGGGCGGGCTCTGGCAGGTCATCACCATTTGCGCCATCGGCGCCTTCAGCTCCTGGGCGCTGCGGCAGGTGGAGATCTCGCGCAAGCTGGGCATGGGCTACCACGTCCCCTTCGCCTTCAGCTTCGCCATCCTTGCCTACGTGACCCTAGTCGTCTTCCGGCCCCTACTGCTGGGTGCCTGGGGCCATGGCTTCCCCTACGGCATCATGAGCCACCTCGACTGGGTATCCAACGTCGGCTACCAGTTCCTGCACTTCCATTACAACCCGGCGCACATGCTCGCCATCACCTTCTTCTTCACCACGACCCTGGCCCTGTCCATGCACGGTTCCCTCATCCTGTCGATGACCAATCCGCGCAAGGGTGAGCCGGTGAAGACCGCCGAGCATGAGAACACCTTCTTCCGCGATGAGGTCGGCTATTCCATCGGCGCCCTGGGCATCCATCGCCTCGGTCTCTTCCTGGCCCTGTCCGCCGCCTTCTGGAGCGCCGTCTGTATCGTCCTCAGCGGCCCCTTCTGGACCCGCGGCTGGCCCGAGTGGTGGAACTGGTGGCTGAACCTGCCGGTCTGGTCCTAACGCGGGGTTATCGTCATGGCTGAATATCAAAACATCTTCACGCAGATCCAGGTACATGGCCCCTCCTACCCGGGCGTACCCATGGAACCGGGTCATTGGGAACGGCAGATCAAGCCCTTCCATCTCTACTGGGCCGGCAAGCTCGGCGATGCCCAGATCGGTCCCATCTATCTGGGGGCTACTGGGGTCCTGTCGTTGATTTGCGGCTTCATCGCCTTCGAGATCATCGGCCTCAACATGTGGGCCTCCGTCAACTGGGACCCCATCGAGTTCGTCCGGCAGCTTTTCTGGCTGGCCCTGGAGCCGCCACCGCCCCAGTATGGCCTGAGCATCCCGCCCCTGCATGACGGTGGCTGGTGGTTGATGGCCGGCTTCTTCCTCACGGCCTCCATCATCCTCTGGTGGATCCGCACCTACCGGCGGGCCGTGGCCCTGGGTATCGGCACCCACATGGCCTGGGCCTTCGCCGCGGCGATCTGGCTCTATCTGGTGCTGGGCCTGATTCGCCCGGTCCTGATGGGTAGCTGGGCGGAAGCGGTGCCCTTCGGCATCTTCCCCCACCTGGACTGGACGGCGGCCTTCTCGATTCGTTACGGCAACCTGTTCTATAACCCCTTCCACATGCTCTCCATCGCCTTCCTCTACGGCTCCACCCTGCTGTTCGCCATGCATGGCGCGACGGTGCTGGCGGTGAGCCGCTTTGGTGGCGACCGTGAGATCGACCAGATCGTCGATCGTGGCACGGCCTCGGAGCGCGCGGCCCTCTTCTGGCGCTGGACCATGGGCTTCAACGCCACCATGGAATCCATCCATCGCTGGGCCTACTGGTTCGCGGTCCTGACGGTCATCACCGGTGGCATCGGCATCCTGCTGACTGGCACCGTCGTCGACAACTGGTACCTCTGGGCGGTCAAGCACGGCGTCGCCCCGGCCTATCCCCTGCCTGAGAATACCCTGCCGGATCCATCCTTGCTGCCGGGAGGTGCGCAATGAAGAGCGCCATGTTCACTCGCAAGACCTTGCCCCTGGCGGTGGCCGGTGCCGCCGCCCTGATCGGCCTCGCCGGCTGCGAGCGCCCCCCGCAGGACGTGGTGCAACTGGGCTACCGGGGCGTCGGCATGGAGACGGTGATCAACCCCCGTATCAACGCCGCCAAGGTCGCCGCGAATATTCCCCCGGCACCCGAGCCCCCGGCCGCGGACATCCCCGCCAAGGCCAAGGATGTGTACCAGAACGTCCAGGTCCTGGGTGATCTGAGCATCACGGAGTTCAACCGCCTGATGCTGGCCATGTCCAAGTGGATCGCGGCGGACTGGCCGGAGGCGGAGCGCTGCAACTATTGCCATGCCTCCGAGAACCGCGCCCTGGACGACAAGTACCAGAAGCAAGTGGCCAGGAACATGCTCAAGTTGACCCTGGAGACCAACGCGGCCTGGAAGACCCATGTCGCCGCCACCGGGGTCACCTGCTACACCTGCCACCGGGGTCAGCCCATCCCCGCCAACGTCTGGTACACCGATCCCGGTCCCAAGCTCCCCGATCTGACGGTTGCCTCCGGGCAGAACGCCTATTCGGAGACGGTGGCCTCGACCTCGCTGCCCTATGATCCCCTGACGCCCTTCCTGCTGCAGGATCATCCGATCAGCGTCATCTCCACGGCGGCCTTGCCCCCTGGCGGGCCGGTGGAACGTAAGTCGATCAAGCAGGCCGAATGGACCTATGGCCTGATGATGTACCTCTCCGACTCGTTGGGGCAAAACTGCACCTTCTGCCACAACAGCCGCTCCTTCTTCGATTGGGAGCAGAGTCCCCAGCAACGGACCACGGCCTGGTATGCCATCCGCCATGTGCGGGATATGAACAACAACTATATCCTGCCCCTGAAGGATATCCTGCCCGACAATCGCAAGGGACCCTTGGGCGATCCGCTGAAGGTCGGCTGCGCCACCTGCCATCAGGGTGCCTACAAGCCCTTGTTTGGCGCGAGCATGCTCAAGGATTATCCGGAGTTGATGCCCAAGACCCACGTGGCGGCGGCGCCGGCCCCAGCGCCAGCGGCGGCCCCAGTGGTTGCCCCAGCTCCCGCGGCGGCTCCGGCTCCGGCCCCGGCTCCGGTTAATGTCGCGCCGGCACCGGTGGTCGCGCCAGCGCCCGTGAGTGCCCCGGTGGCAGCGCCCGTCATGGCGCCCGCACCCGTTGCGACTCCGGCTCCCGCACCCGCGCCGGTAGCCGCTCCCGCACCGATGCCAATAGCGGCCCCGGCTCCGGCGCCGGTCGCGGCCCCCGCGCCCGCGCCGATGGCTCCGGCCCCCGTT
>JAGVUH010000296.1 GCA_019136395.1 Gammaproteobacteria bacterium | reverse complement strand
TCAGAAGTGAAACGGTGTATCGCCGATGATAGTGTGGGGCCTCCCCATGTGAAAGTAGGTCACCGCCAGGTCCTTATCCCCCAACCCCGGCGTCTCTTCAGACGTCGGGGTTTTGTTTTTCTGGGCCAAAAATCTTCAGGGGTTTTTTTAGTATGAAAAAACGGTCCCTCTGGGCCTTGGTGATCGTGCTTGCCGTGGGAGGGACACTGCTGGCCCTATACACCGTCTGGCCAATTCTGTTTCCCCGGATCATTGCCGTGGCGCCCTTGATGCCCGATTGTGACTTGCGTCAAGGCGATTGCACCGCGATCCTGCCGGAGGGGCAAGGCAAAATCCGTTTCGGCATCCAGCCCAGGTCTCTACCCGTGTTGCGGCCACTTGCCTTGGTCGCTCAGGTTGACGGCCTTACACCCCTCTCCATGGCGGTTGACTTCGCCGGTACCGACATGAACATGGGTTACAACCGTGTCTCCCTTCAGCCCGTGGGGGATGGTCTTTGGCAAGGAGAGGCTACTTTACCGGTCTGCGTGCGTAATCGGATGACCTGGGAGGCGCGCGTACTGTTGCAAACGCAGGCCGGCCTCATGGCGGCACCCTTCCGATTCAATACCTTCAATTCTTCGCCTAGCGAGTAGCCTAAGCGGGCATCTGAGCCAGGTGCTCCTGCTTCCAGTAGAATTTCCCCCCTCTGTGTTGCCGGGTTGCTATCAGCCTAGCGGCCAGCCTGAGCTTGGAAATTAAACAGCTGGAGAACCCAATGCCCCGTTATCGTTCCCGTACCACGACCGAGGGTCGGAACATGGCCGGTGCTCGTGCCCTATGGCGCGCCACCGGCATGACCGACGCCGATTTCAGCAAACCCATCATCGCGGTTGCCAATTCCTTCACCCAATTCGTCCCAGGACACGTGCATTTGAAGGACATGGGGCAATTGGTCGCGCGTGAGATCGAAAAAGCGGGTGGGGTTGCCAAGGAATTCAATACCATCGCCATTGATGACGGGATCGCCATGGGGCATGGTGGCATGCTCTACTCCCTGCCGTCCCGGGACATCATCGCCGATTCCGTGGAATACATGGTCAACGCCCATTGCGCGGATGCCCTGGTGTGCATCTCCAATTGCGACAAGATCACCCCCGGGATGCTCATGGCCGCCTTGCGCCTGAATATTCCCGCCATCTTTGTCTCTGGCGGCCCCATGGAGGCAGGGAAGGTCATTGCCCAAGGGTCCGAAATCCATCTGGATCTGGTCGATGCAATGGTGACGGCGGCCAACCCGGTCGCGAGCGATGCCCAGGTTCAGGAATATGAACGTTCCGCCTGTCCCACCTGCGGTTCCTGCTCGGGTATGTTCACCGCCAACTCCATGAATTGCCTGACCGAGGCCTTGGGATTGAGTCTGCCGGGCAACGGGTCCTTACTGGCGACCCACGCCGCCCGCAAAGAACTCTTCCTTGAAGCGGGAAGGCTGATCGTCTCCCTGGCCCGGCGCTGGTACGAGGAGGACGACGAGCAGGTACTGCCGCGTACTATCGCCAGTCGTCTGGCGTTCGAAAACGCCATGGCCCTGGATATCGCCATGGGGGGGTCGACCAACACGGTCTTGCACCTGTTGGCCGCCGCCCATGAGGCTGGCGTTCAGTTTGGCATGGCTGACATCGACCGGCTGAGTCGACGCATTCCGAATCTGTGTAAGGTCGCTCCCGCTACCCAGAAATACCACATGGAGGATGTCCATCGTGCCGGTGGTGTCTTCGGCATTCTCGGCGAACTCGATCGTGCCGGCCTGATCCACGGCGAGGTTCCGACCGTTCACAGTCCGACCCTGGCCGCGGCCCTGGATGACTGGGATATTGCCCGCCCGGCCTGCGAAGTGGCCCGGGAGCGTTACCTGGCCGCCCCCGGGGGGGTCCCGACGCAAGTGGCTTTCAGCCAATCCCGGCAGTGGAACAGCCTGGATCTGGATCGCCAGACGGGCTGCATCCGCGACCTCACCCATGCCTACAGTCAGGATGGTGGGTTGGCCGTGCTGTTCGGCAATCTCGCGGAGCATGGCTGTATCGTCAAGACGGCGGGGGTGGATGAGTCCAATCTTAGGTTCGAGGGGCCAGCACGTATCTTCGAAAGCCAGGAAGCGGCGGTGGAGGCCATTCTCGCGGACCGTGTGTTGCCCGGCGAGGTGGTCCTAATACGTTATGAGGGGCCCAAGGGTGGCCCCGGAATGCAGGAGATGCTCTACCCCACCAGCTATCTGAAGTCCAAGGGCCTAGGCAAGGCCTGTGCCCTGATTACCGATGGGCGTTTTTCAGGGGGGACATCGGGGCTGTCCATCGGCCATGTCTCCCCAGAGGCGGCGGAGGGTGGGACCATCGCCCTGGTGGAAGATGGCGACCGGATCAGGATCGACATTCCCAACCGCCGCGTCGAACTGCTAGTCGATGGGGCCACGCTGGAAGAACGTCATCGCGCTATGGCAGCGCGCGGGGTGGACGCCTGGCGTCCCCGCGATCGCCGGCGTGAGGTGTCGGCCGCCTTGCAGGCCTACGCGGCCCTGACCACCAGTGCCGCTCGCGGGGCGGTCCGCGATCTCTCCCAACTCGGCTGATCACCAGGGTCATGGGGGAGGCTATTCGCGCCTAGGAGACTGTCCGACTTAGTTTCTTCATGTGCACCTACCCGCACCGCAGAATGGTGCGGGTAGGATGCCGATCCGGATTTACTAGTACGAGAAGGATGCCGAGCGGTTGTGATCTTTAAAGCCGCGGATTCTGGGCCAACACGGCCGCTGGCAGATTGAGCTTGGCGGCTCGCTCCACGAAGAACCGGGCCAGAGCCTGCTGCTCCAAGGCGTAAGCCGCCGGGTCGCTCCAGGTCGAGGCCGGGTCGAGGATGGCGTCGGGTACGCCGGGACAATGCTTGGGTACCTCGAAGCCGAAGACCGGGTTAGTCTCGAAGGCTACCTGGTTCAGTTCCCCACTCTGAATGGCCCGGATAATCGCCCGCGTGACGGGGATGTCGATCCGTTTCCCCACGCCATATTTACCGCCCGTCCAGCCCGTGTTAACTAGCCAGACCGGGACCTGGTGCTGGCGCAGCTTCTCCATGAAGAGGTTTATATAAATGGCATGGGGCCGAGGAAAAAAGGGTTCGCCGTAAAGGGCGCTGAAGACGGGTTCCGGTTCCTTGACCCCCCGCTCGGTGCCCGCCACCTTGGCGGTGTAGCCCATGCTGTAGTGATAGGCGGCCTGCTCCGGCGAGAGGCGTGCCACGGGGGGAAGGACACCAAAGGCATCGGCCGTCAGGAAGATAATGCAGGAGGGGTGACCAGCCGTTCCGGAGGCAATGGCATTGGGGATGGCCTCGATGGAGAAGGAGGCCCGGCCGTTCTCGGTGTAGCCACCATCATCATAGTCGATATGTCGGGTCAGGGGATCCCAGGCAACGTTCTCCACCGTGGTGCCGTGCCGCTCGGTGGCGGCATAGATGAGGGGCTCATCCTTGGCCGACAGCCGGATCGTTTTGGCGTAGCAGCCTCCCTCGAAATTGTAGACCCCGTCCTCGCTCCACCCGTGCTCGTCGTCGCCGAGGAAGAGGCGGTCCGGGTCCATGGACAGGGTGGTCTTGCCGGTACCGGAGAGCCCGAAGAAGACGGTAACCGCGCCCTCGGGGGCAACATTGACCGAGGCGTGCATGGGGAGGACCCCTTGCTCCGGCATCAGGTAGTTGAGGACGGTGAAGATGGACTTCTTGATCTCCCCGGCATAGCCCGTGCCGCCGATGAGGATCAGTCGGCGGCTGAAGTTGAGCAGGATGAAGTCATTGGACTGGAGGCCCAGTTCCCGGGCCGTGGGCTCGTCAAGGCCGAGGTTGGGCAGGCCGATGATGTTCCATGCCGGCTGGAATCCCGGCAGTTCCGCGTCCGAGGGCAGGATGAACATGTTGCGGACGAACAGCGCCTGCCAGGCGGATGTGCCCATGAACCGCACCGGGATGCGGTAGCGCGAGTCGGCCCCCGCGAACACATCCTGGACATAGAGGTTGTAGGCGCGAACATACTGCTGGACGTGTTTGAACACGCCATCGAAGGCCTCCTCGCTGATGGCCTGATTGATGTTGTTCCATTGAACCTTGTCCCGGGTCGTCCCGTCAGTGACGATGAAGCGGTCTTTGGGCGAGCGACCGGTATGACCGGTCCGCACCGCGAAGGCCAGGTGGTGGAGCAGATGTCCTTCACGGTTTTTGACGGCCTCTTCCACCAGTCGGGGGGTAGGCCAGCGAAAGCAGGTGACGTCCGGGCTAATGCCCAGATAACTCAGGTCAACGGTACCCATAAGAATCTCCGTAATAAGGTTGGCTGATGGTGATGAGAAGGCCCCAGGGAGGTCCTAACCTCCTTGGCGGTCAAGGTGGGGGAGCGCTTAACCGTATAGACCCCCTGTCCTCAACCCGCCACCAGGGGGTAGGGAGGAAGCGAATCAGCAGCTTGTGCCGCCGAAGCCCGCTCAGGGCGCGAGGGGTCTTATGGAATACGGGAAGCGTTCCGTTTGGGTAGAGATGACCCCAGGGATGGCCCGCCCTCCTGATCAAAGGGGGGCGGCAGCGTAGGTAAAGCAAATTTCTTGCCCGGCCTCACCTGGATGGGGTGCTTGGCTCTGGAGAGAAGGCAAGGCGGTTACTCCCTTCCGTGGCCTGCCGGGACGCAAATGGCTTGCTTCGCGGGGCTTATGGCAAATGCACCGGGCTCGGAGCTACCCAGTCCGGCGCCCGATGTTCGGCGACCACCCTGGTGTAAATCCCCCCCCGGACATTGAATTTGCCGCTCAGACGCATGAAGCGCGGGCTAGTGGCCCGAACCAGATCGTCCAGGATCCGATTGGTGACCGCCTCATGAAAGGCGCCTTCGTCCCGATAGGACCAGATGTACTGCTTCAGGGCTTTAAGTTCCACGCAGCGTTCATCCGGGACGTATTCGAGGGTAAGTTCCGCGAAGTCCGGTTGCCCCGTCTTGGGGCAGAGACAGGTGAATTCCGGGATCTGGATGCGAATGGTGTAATCGCGCTCCGGGGCCGGGTTGGGAAAGGTGTCCAATTCTCGACTTGGGACGCTCGGCATGGCCTGCTACTCGGTGGAAAGATCATCCCGCAGTCTACCAGAGCCTTCTTGCGGCCAACCGGGTCAATTATTGAGGAATTTCTCCCAGGGACGGTTCAGGTGCGGGCCATGGTCGCTGATTACCCTAGAGGTAACAGTCAGAGACTCCTGTTGCGGGTTGTGGAGCCCCATGCCATGGCGGTTAGGTTAAATGTCTGAAATAGAATAGACTTCACAGTCGCCACGACCCTACCCGCGCCCACGCTGCCGCAATCGAACCAACATCCCCACCAAGCCCGTCTGCAACCTGACCGCCGTGGACGAGCCATGACGTTGGTTATCTCCGTAGTGAAAGTTGCATTACACAGCAGACCATGAAGGGGCGGGTGTTGCTTTGCCCTACCACCCGGGGTCCTGTATCTTTCTCAGATGCGCCTGGAGAAGATCAAACTTGCCGGTTTCAAGTCCTTCGTGGACCCCACCGCCGTGCTCTTTCCGAGCAACCTGTGCGGTATCGTCGGCCCCAATGGCTGCGGCAAGTCGAATGTCATCGATGCCGTGCGCTGGGTCATGGGTGAGTCCTCGGCCAAGATGCTGCGCGGCGAGTCCATGGCCGACGTCATCTTCAACGGCTCCACCAGCCGCCAGCCCGTCGGCCTGGCCAGCATCGAACTCCTCTTCGACAATAGCGATGGCGCGGCTGGGGGCGAGTACGCCAAGTATGCCCAGATCGCTGTCAAGCGCCAGGTCAGCCGCGACGGTCAGTCCAACTACTTCCTTAACGGCGCCCGCTGCCGGCGGCGGGATATCCAGGATCTGTTCCTTGGCACCGGCCTGGGACCGCGCAGCTACGCCATCATCGAGCAGGGCATGATCTCCCGCCTCATCGAGGCGCGCCCCGAGGATCTGCGCCTCTTCCTGGAGGAGGCGGCGGGCATCTCCAAGTACAAGGAGCGCCGCCGCGAGACGGAGACCCGCATCCGCAACACCCGGGAAAATCTGGATCGCCTCAACGACCTGCGCGAAGAGGTCGCCAAACAACTGCTGCATCTGGAGCGCCAGGCCGCCACGGCGGAAAAGTACAAACGCCTCAAGGAGGAAGAGCGGCTCCTGAGTGCGGAGGTTAAGGCCCTGCGCTGGCGTGCCCTGGACCAGGAACTGGCCGAACGTGATCAGGTGCTCGGCGAACGGGAAACCGCCTTTGCCGCCAACATGGCCCGGCAGCGGCACCTGGAGGCGGACATCGAGGAGCGGCGTGCCGCCTTCGCGGACGCCTCGGAGGCCTTCAATCGGGTTCAGGGCCATTACTACGGCGTGGGGGCGGAGATCGCCCGCCTCGAACAGGGCATCCAGTTCGCCCGTGAGCACCGCCGCCGCCAGGAGCAGGAGTTGGCACGCCTTCAGCGGGAGCTTACTGAGGTCGAACGGCTGCTGGCGCGTGATGAGGGCACCCTGGCCGAATTGGAGGAACGTCAGGGAGAGGAGGAGCCCGCCCTGGCCGAGGCGGAGGAGGGTCGCGAGGCCGCCGGCGCGCGCGTCGAGGCGGCGGAGGCCCAAGTGGAGCGTGCCCGCATCAACCACCTGGAACAGCGCCTGGGACGGGATCAGGCACGCCTGGCCCGCCTGGAAGAAGAACTGAGTCGCCTGGATACCAGCGAGTTGGCGGCTCAACTCCATGACCTCGAGTCACGTGAAGCGGGCTTGATGGTGGAGTTCGACCTCTTTGCCGCCGACCGCGAGCGGATCGCGGTCGCTCTGGGGGAGCAGGAGGCGGCACGGCGCGACCTTACCCAGCACCTGGATAGTGCCCGCACCCAATTACAGGCGGCCCGTGGTCGGCAGGCCTCCCTCACCGCCCTGCAGGAGGCCGCGTTGGCGGATAACGATCGGGAGACCACCCGTTGGCTGGCTGACCAGGGGCTGGCCGCGGCCCCCCGGCTTCTGGAGGTACTCAAGGTCGCGTCCGGATGGGAACCGGCGGTGGAGGCGGTCCTGGGTCCGCATCTCAAGGC
>JAGVUH010000152.1 GCA_019136395.1 Gammaproteobacteria bacterium | reverse complement strand
TCACCACTCTTGCCAGTGGCCGCCGCTCCCGGCGCCGCCTCGCGGGCCGCTCAGGGCCCCAACGAGAAACGCGCATTCTACAGCCTAGCAGCACTCTGTCAAGCTCACGCTGAACTAATAACGCAGATCGGGGGGAGTGTGGCGCATCCATAAAGAACCATCGCACCCCAAGAGGTCTGCGACGGCACATGCTGCCATTGTTCTTACTCCCCTGGGTGGAGAAGCTGAGGGTAGAGAGGGTCTTGAAGGATACGGCACGGCAACCAATCGCCAGGATCTCCGACGCTCTCAAGGCGCCGCATCGAGGATGTGGTCGGCCCAGTTTTCAAGCTCATCCAAAAGGTTAAGCCTGAATGAATCATTCGCGTAGCGAGGTCTTAGCCGCGCTGCTGGCCCCAGCCTCGGGATCCGTCAGGCGCTCCAGGCGCCATGAGTCCCATTCCTCTCGCTCTTCCTCTGTCAAGGTTTCAGGCCAGTTTCGAGCACGATAGCGAAACAGCAGGGTTTCGCCGCGCGAATCCTCAAAGATAATCCGGCTCGCACTCAAGGTCTCAGGATTACGTTTTCGCAAGGCATCCATCAGTCGACGGTCAGCATCCGAAAAGAAACCGCCGCTATAGATCATGAGATCAGGATCTTTTTCCACAGGCTTTTGGCCCAGTTGGTGAACACATCTGACCTTGTCCGCTAGGTCGGGAGCCGCTTTCAGGCATTTGGCATGCCGCTCGACCATAACCAGGTCGATCTCCCAGCGTTCGGCGGCCGTGCCGTTCAGGGTTCCCAACGGGGCCACCATAGGCACCTGATTGAGATGAAGGGTCTTGAGCGGGATCCGTTCCTCACCGTCCGGCAAGTCCTGGTTCCTGGTAAACAGGAGCCGGTGGATAGACTCTGGGGAAAGCTCTAGTAAGGATTCGGGATCATGACGAAGGTCGAAACAAATGACTCCCTTGGGATTATCCGGGTGGCGCGTAATGGGCAGGACCGGAGCGATGCAACCCAACCTTGCCGGGTATCGGGATGAGACATGCAGGAAGGGGGGGCCCTTGAACACCAGATCCTCAACCACCTCCTTCGACCTGAGCGTCAGGGCGTAGGCAAAGAGCCGGGGTTGCCGGGTCTTGAGCAACCGCGCCAGATCGATCGTCGCCCGCACATCCGCCAAGGCGTCATGGGCCTGGGCATGGGCGATGTCATTGGCGGCAGACAGGTCTTCCAGCCGGAAAGAGGGCGCGCCTTCCTCGCTGGCCGGCCACTGGATACCCTCCGGCCGTAAGGCTTGGGCGAGACGCATCACATCGATGAGATCCCAACGGCTATTGCCATTTCGCCATTCCCGGGCATAGGGGTCGAGGAAATTGCGGTAGAAGAGATTCCGGGTGACCTCATCATCGAACCGACGGCTGTTATAGCCAACGCCACAGGTACCGGGAAGGGAAAGTTCACGTTCGATATGCGTGGCGAACTCCACCTCGGGGAGACCCTCGCGCCAGGCCAACTGCGGACTGATTCCGGTGATCAGACAAGCCTCGGGGTGGGGGAGATAATCATTGGCCGGGCGACAGAAGAGTACCAAGGGGTCGCCGAGTGGATTTAAGTCGGAATCGGTTCGCAGGCCGGCAAACTGGCAAGGACGGTCTCGCCGCGGATCGGAGCCCCAGGTCTCGTAGTCATGCCAGTAAAAGGTCATGGCTTAAACCTGAATCTAAGGCGGAAGGCAGAGTGGATTTGGAAGGGCCGAGCGAATCACGCACAAACTGCGCTTAAGAACAGCGACTGGTGGAGGGGCAACCATCCCCCCAAAGGCATTGCACAGGCAGTCCCGCAGCCCGATAAACAGCCCCGGCAAGGTCACTGGCTGGGGGTGGTCACAATGGTAAAGAATGGCCAGTCTTTTCCAGCCTCCAAGGAGAACCACCGTAGAGCATTGGCGTTAAGAAGCCGACACCGAGCCCTATGGGAAAGGCATGCGGAGAGCGCTCACCCCCAAGATGAGGGGAGGAGCGCCGCCAGGCAGATGGCCTAAGCAGATCAGACCTTCTCTTTGATGCGGGCCGCCTTGCCAGTGCGTCCCCGCAGGTAGTAAAGCTTGGCGCGGCGGACATCGCCACGACGCTTAACCTGGATGGAATCGACCAAGGGGCTATAAGTCTGGAACACACGTTCCACACCCTCACCATGGGACAACTTGCGCACGGTGAAGGCCGAGTTCAGGCCCCGGTTACGCTTGGCGATCACGACACCCTCGAAGGCCTGGAGCCGTTCGCGGTTGCCTTCCTTCACCTTGACCTGCACCACGACCGTATCGCCGGGGGCAAAATCCGGGACCTCGCGGCCCATCTGCTCTTTTTCGAGTGCCTCGATGATATTCATGCTCTCAAGCTCCAGTTCTCACCCAGCGTCTTGGTGCGCGTGGATAAATTCATCAAGCAACGCCTGTTCCTGCTGATTCAGGGACCGACGCCGCAATAAATCGGGGCGACGCAGCCAGGTCCTGCCTAGGGCTTGCCTCAGACGCCAGCGCTGGATAGCGCCATGGTCACCGCTGAGCAACACCGCCGGCACCGGCTGGCCTGCGATGAGGGCGGGGCGGGTGTAGTGGGGATGATCCAGCAGACCGGCAACATGGGAATCCTCCCGCGCCGAGTCTGCATGACCCAAGGCCCCCGGCAGGAGCCGGATGACCGCATCCATTACCACCATTGCCGGCAACTCACCGCCACTCAGTACATAATCACCGATGGACCATTCCTCGTCCACCCAACCGGCGATCAAACGTTCATCAATCCCTTCATATCTACCCGCGACCAGAATCCAGCCACCAGCCTGAGCGATGCGGGCCATCTCCCCCTGGTCCAGAAGGCGACCCTGGGGGCTCAGATAAGCGACACGGCTTTTTGGGGCCGCGGTCCGGGCGTCTTCGATCGCCGCTCGCAGCGGGCCAACCTTCATCACCATCCCCGGCCCACCCCCATAAGGGCGGTCGTCAACGGTGCGGTGGACATCCCGCGCGTAATCACGCGGATTCCACAAGTGCAGTTCAGCGATGCCAGAGCTCAGGGCCCGAGCGATGACGCCTTCATCCTCCAGGGCCCGAAACATCGCGGGGAAGAGGGTGATGACATCAAAGCGCACGCAAGACAACCAGGACTAGAAATCCGGATCCCAGTCGACACGCATCCGCCCTGAGGCGAGATCGATCTCCTTGATCACATCCTCCCAGATGAAGGGTATCAAGCGTTCGCGGTCGCCCTTCACAACCAAGACATCGTTACCCGCGGTGGCAAAGAGGTGATCAATTCTACCAAGGGCGGTGCCGGCCAGGGTCTCAACGGCCAAACCCTCCAGGTCGGCCCAGTAAAATTCATCCTCACTCAGGGCTGGCAACTGCTGACGGGGGACTGCGATATCCATGTTCACCAGGGACGCCGCCTCATCGCGGTTATCGCATCCGGCCAGCCGCGCCACCAAGGTCTTGCCGTGCCTCCGCCCCTCCAGGACCTGGCGGGGTGACTGCTGAGCCCCCAGAAACCAGGGTGAATAACTGAGGATGGCCTCCTTGGGCTCGGTCTCAGAAAAAATCTTTACCCAACCCTGGACCCCGAACAGGCCGGAAATGCGACCTAAAACGAGGGTGCGCTCCGCCACCGTTTATCGGCCCAGAACAAATCAGGTGAGATCCGTACAAGTCGGACGAATGCCATACCTGCCGCTCAGAACGCGGCGACGGCCTGAACGCCAGTAGCGACGGGCAGATTGCCCGCTTCCTTGCTCACCAACTTCATCAGTTGCGCAACGCGCTCAGTCGGCTTGGCACCCTGAGCAATCCAGTAATCGGCGCGGTCTCGATCCAGGCGCACCTTCACCTCACCTCCGACGGCGATGGGGTTGAAGAAGCCGATGCGCTCGATGTACCGCCCGTCCCGGCGGCTTCGCACGTCAGCAACGACGACCTGGTAGAAAGGGCGCTTCTTGGCGCCGCCTCGCGACAAACGAATCGTGACCATGGTTAGCCCTGATGTCTAAGTTCCAAATTTCAGCCCTAGCGCCCACCAAGGCGCGAGTAAACGCGGCATTCTACTTGAAATCGCGAAAATTGAAAGCGGCGTATCGCCTCACACCCTGCCCTCCGGGCCAGGATGGCACGGTCAAAAGGGCATCCGCCCCGGCATCCCCATGCCCGGAAGACGCCCGGAGAGGGAGCGCAACATACGCGTCACCCCTCCGCCCTTCATCTTCTTCATCGTCTTCTGCATGACGGTGAATTGCTTGAGCAATCGATTCAGGTCCTGGATCTGCGTCCCGGATCCCTGGGCAATCCGCCGCTTCCGTGCCCCCTTGATAATGGCCGGAAAAGCCCGTTCGTGGGGGGTCATGGAATCGATCATCGCCACTAGGCGCTTCATCTCCTTGTCGTTGACCTGCTGCTTGAGGTGTTCCGGTACCTGCCCCATGCCAGGCAACTTGTCCAGCAGCCCCGCCATCCCACCCATTTTGGACATCTGCAGTAACTGGTCACGAAAGTCCGCCAGGTCGAAGTCCTTACCCTTCTGGATCTTTTTGACCAATTGCTCCGCCTTGTCGCGATCGATCTTGCCCTGGACCTCCTCGACCAGGGACAGCACATCGCCCATGCCCAGGATACGGGAGGCAACGCGCTCGGGGTGGAAGGGTTCCAGGGCGGCCGTCTTTTCCCCAACCCCGAGAAACTTGATCGGCTTGCCGGTGAGGTGCCGGATGGAGAGGGCCGCGCCCCCGCGCGCATCACCGTCGGTCTTGGTCAGGATCACACCCGTCAAGGGCAAGGCATCATCAAAGGCCTTGGCAGTGTTGGCGGCGTCCTGCCCCGTCATGGCGTCAACGACAAAGAGGGTCTCGACCGGTTTGAGGGCCGCATGGACTCGCTGGATCTCGTCCATCATGGCCTGGTCGACATGCAGACGACCGGCGGTATCGACGATCAGCACATCCTTGAAGTGCTTGCGCGCCGCATCCAGAGCGGCGCGGGCAATGCGCACTGGGTCCTGATCCCCCTGGCTGGGATAAAACTCCGCCTCGACCTCGCTGGCCAGCATCTGCAACTGGTCGATGGCCGCCGGACGATAAACGTCGCAACTCACGACCATGACCTTCTTTTTTTGTTTCTCCTGGAGCCACCGCGCCAGTTTGGCGACGCTGGTGGTCTTACCCGAACCCTGCAAGCCCGCCATCAGGACCACCGCGGGAGGCTGCGCGGCCAGATTCAGGGACTCGTTGGCGGAGCCCATGAGGGTGACCAACTCGTCGTTGACGATCTTGATCAGTACCTGGCCCGGGGTCAGGCTGCGCGCCACCTCCTCCCCCATCGCCTTGTCACGCACCCGGTCGACGAACGCCCGCACGACGGGCAATGCTACGTCAGCCTCCAGCAAGGCCATGCGTACCTCACGCAGGGAATCCTTGATGTTGTCCTCCGTCAACCGCCCCCGGCCACGGAGATTGTCAAGGGCACGTCCAAAACGCTCTTGGAGATTTTCAAACATGGGTTTCCCTCGGGCAGGACAGGATATGGACCCACTGATCAGGCCGATCAGTCTGGATGTGAGCGGCGTGAAGTATAAGCCACGGACGCCGGGAACGCGCCTTCATCCCCTGGTAAACCGTCCAGCCGTTGTGTGCGGCGTTGAGCATGTCCCTCCTGTGGCCAAGCGTAAAATCGATCGCGCAATACTGGAGATGGATGCTTCCCCAAGGGGACTCCAAGTTGACATGCCACTCGGAATAGCCGGCATCGTGGATATGTCAGCATCATTTCCCCCGCAGACGCTTTGTGCGATTATCCTGCACCATGCACCACCTCCAGTTTGCCCTGATCGCCATCGCCCTCTATTTAAGCGCCACCGGGCTCATCGGCTGGCGCTTGGTCAGGCGTGGCCAGTCTCCCACCCCCTCACGCCTCCTTGCCGTCTGGCTGATCCTGGCGGGGCTGTTCATTCACGGCTGGCTGCTGTACGACGGCATTTTCCGCGCGCCGGGCATCAATCTGGGCTTCTTCAACGCCCTGGTCCTTACCTCTTGGACGGTCATCGCCCTCTTCACTGTCTCCAGTCTGACCAAACCCGTGGAAAACCTGGGCCTGGTGCTCCTGCCAGTCGCCGCCCTCACCCTCCTGCTAGAGGCCAGTTACCCTAGCCCCGACTTCATGCGGCAGGCAGTCGGCTGGGATATCAAGATCCACGTCCTGATCTCCATGTTGGCCTACAGCCTCCTGACCCTGGCCAGCGTGCAGGCCATCCTGCTCGCGATCCAGGACCGCCATCTCCGTCAACGCCGGCCCGCGGGCTTCATCCGTGCCCTCCCCCCCCTCCAGACCATGGAGAGCATGCTCTTTGAGATGATCGGTACCGGCTTTGCCTTGCTGACCCTGGCCCTGCTGAGCGGTTTTGCCTTTCTCGAGGACATGTTCGCCCAGCACCTGGTGCACAAGACGGTGCTCTCCACGCTAGCCTGGTTGATGTTTGGCGGGTTGCTGATTGGCCGTTTGCGTTACGGCTGGCGGGGAAAGACCGCCATTGTCTGGACCTTGAGCGGTTTCGCTGTGCTGATCCTGGCCTACTTTGGCAGCAAGATGGTGCTTGAACTGATCCTCCATCGCTGACGCAGCTGAGGCCTGGCGAACCCGCGCATCACCCACCAATAAAGGCCGGGTCGCGCGGAATCCGCCAGGCTTCGATCAATGTTCAGCAGGAGTGACAGAAATAATCCGGTAATCCGGCGATGTGGCAGGCCTGCTTGCACCCTCCCCCCGGGAATAACCCCTCCAGGGTCTTGCGCGTGCAGGGTACGTGAGGGCTGATCTGGTTGCCCACGGCCTGGATGACATTCTTGGGCGAGGGGGGATGCCCAAACTCCTGATAATAATCGCGCAGGAACTCAATGACGGCCCAATGGCGCGCGGTCAAGACCAATCCCTGCGCGGCGGCTATGGTCTGAGCCACTTCCCGATCCCAGTCATCAAAGCTGGCGAGAAAACCCTTTCGGTCTACAGGTAAAACGCGATCGGCAACCCGCAGTGCGGACATGATGGACACTCCTCCATCCTGCTTGGGGATGGCTTAGTTATGTTTTGGTGGTCAAGGATCATTTACCCTTCCCTGGACTCGGCCTCCTGACCAGCCGCCCGAGTCCATTGGAGAGGGTCTAGGCGGCCGGCTCTGGTAACGAAATGTAACAAACTTGT
>JAGVUH010000160.1 GCA_019136395.1 Gammaproteobacteria bacterium | reverse complement strand
AGTAATCTACGGAATGCTAATATGCGGGCATTTTCGTGGTAGCTAATATACTCACTTATACCTTTCCGGGGTGGCGTTGGGCCTCGTGGGTCACTCAAAACTCCAAAACTTCAGTTCCTTAATATTCAGTATTCTATATATTTAGCGAATGCTTATATTCCATCTCCGGGCTCGCTTTCCCCGAGGGAACGCGACACCCCGGAAGTTGGAAGGCCCCGCTGGGGTATTTCACGCGGGCCTTTACCCGGCCAGCACCGGACCTGACGCCCATTTCCCGGCGCGGACGCGGTAAGTCGCCCCCGTCCCGCAAACAGGGGCTAGAATGAAGGGAGTCCATGGCCCCGCTGAGGGTAAAGCTGATGCTCACCGCCTACACGCTGGATCGTCGCGACCGGATCATCGCGGTCAACCCGGGGTGGGATCAATTTGCCATGGACAACGAGGGACGGTCCGCCTGCGCGGACCAGGTGGTGGGAGGCCGGCTGATGGATGCCATCACCGGTGACTCGGTGCGGATGTTCATGACCGCCATTCTGATGCGGGTGCGCGTCACGGGTCAGACCGAGGCCGTCCCCTACCGCTGCGATAGTCCCACGACCAAACGCCGTTATGTCATGGTGCTGGAGCCACTCACCGATGGGGGGGTGCGCGTCTCCCACCATCTGGAGAGTGAGGAACCGACCAACCTCAGAATCCGGGTGCGCACCGCCGATTATGGCCAGCGGGCCCCCCTGAGGTGCAGCATCTGCTGCCGCGTGAGGGAAGAGGGAGTATGGGTCGATCCCTTCGAGGACGGCAGGGACCGTGATCTTTGGGTCATCCACACCCTCTGCGACGACTGCAAGCAGGCCCCCCTGCAACGCTATCGGCAACGGCAATTGCGCGACCCGTCGGGTACCCGGGAAACCTTGCGTGCTTGAGTCGCGTGCCTGAGTCGATCAGGTACCAGTCGGGGGGTGCTTTCAGGCGCCGGACCGATCCGCCGCGTGATAGGGCCTGCTCAGTTCGTGGACCGCCGCCACCAGGGCCGCGGCGCGCTCCGGCTCCACGTCGGGATGGATGCCGTGACCGAGATTGAAGACGTGGCCACTACCGGGGCCATAGCTGGCGAGGATGGTGGCGACCTCGGCCCGGATGCGCTCCGGGCTGGCGTAGAGGAGGCAGGGGTCCATGTTGCCCTGTAAGGCCACGCGCTTGCCGACCCGCGAGCGGGCATCGCCCAGATCGGTGGTCCAGTCCAGACCCAGGGCGTCGCAGCCGCTGTCCGCCATGGCCTCCAGCCACTGGCCACCGCCCTTGGTAAAGAGGATCACCGGCACCCGCCGGCCCTCGGCCTCGCGGGTCAGGCCGGCGACGATGCGGGCCATGTAGGCCAGGGAAAATTCCCGGTAATCGCGGGGGGTCAGGGAGCCGCCCCAGGTATCGAAGATCATCAGGGCCTGGGCGCCACTGGCCACCTGGGCGTTGAGGTATTGGGTGACGGCCTCGGCGACCAGGGCGAGCAGTTCATGCATCAGGGCCGGCTGGTCGAACATCATCGCCTTGCTGCGGGCGAAGGTCTTGGAGCCGCCACCCTCCACCATGTAGGTCGCCAGGGTCCAGGGGCTGCCGGCGAAGCCGATGAGGGGCGCGCGCCCGTCCAGTTCGCGCCGGATCAGGGCGACGGCGTCCATGACATAACCCAGGTCATTGATCATGTCCGGCACCCCCAGACGCCGCACGTCCTCCCGGGTGCGCACCGGGCGTTCGAAGTGGGGCCCCTCCCCCTCGGTAAAGTAGAGCCCCAAGCCCATGGCATCCGGCACGGTGAGGATGTCGGAAAAGAGGATGGCGGCATCCAGGGGGAAACGATCCAGGGGCTGAAGGGTGACCTCGCAGGCCAGTTGGGGACTCTGGCACAGCCCCATGAAACAACCGGCCCGGGAGCGACTGGCGCGGTACTCCGGCAAATAGCGGCCGGCCTGGCGCATCATCCAGATCGGGGTGTAGTCCACGGGTTGACGCAGCAGGGCACGCAGAAAGGTGTCGTTCTTGAGTGGGGTCACAATGATGGCTTCCGGGCGATATGGGCGAAGGTGGCGAGGGGTCAGGGGGGGCAATCCGGGTCATTTAGCGCCGGGGTTGAGCATCCGGTTGGCCGTCGGGCGCGGCATAGCGCGCCAGCAACTGATCATAGTCATTAAAACCAACCAGATCACGGATGGTGGCGAAGGAAATCCGGCGCTGGGGAACCCGGCCGTCGCGGAGGTCGGCGAGGGCCTCTTGCATGGCATGGACCGCCGAATTCAGCAAGGTCAGGGGATAGGCGGCGATCTTATAGCCGATCTCGGCGAGACGCGCCGGTGGCAGCAGGGGGCTCAGGCCTTCCTCCAGCATGTTGGCCATTTTAGGGCCAGGCACCGCCGCGCAAAAGGCGCGCATCTCCGCCTTGTCCCGCGGGGCCTCCAGGAAGAGGATATCGGCGCCCAGATCGGCAAAGGCCTGGAGCCGCCACAGGGCCTCGTCGAGGCCAAGGGTGGCGCGGGCATCGGTGCGGGCCATGATCAGGATATCGGCTCCGGCATCCCGGGCCGCGACGGCGGCGCGGATGCGGGCGCGGGCCTCGTCGCGTCCCACCACCTCTTTACCCAGGGTGTGACCGCAGCGCTTGGGGGCGAGTTGATCCTCGATCATGATCCCGGCGAAGCCGGCGCGGGCGTAACCGGACAGGGTGCGCTGGACATTGGCGACGTTGCCATAGCCGGTATCGGCATCGCCAATGACGGGGATACTCACGGCTTCGAGGATGGAGCGTCCCTGATCGAGCACCTCGCCATAGGATAGGAGTCCCGTATCGGGGCGGGCAAGGCGGGCCGCGGCCACGGCGAAACCGCTCATGAAGGTCAGCGGGAAGCCTGCCAATTCGATGAGCCGGGCGGAGAGGCCATCGAAGCAACAGGGCATCACCAGGAAGTCCGGTCCCGCCAGGAGGTGGCGGAGTCGCGTCGCGGCGGGATTGCCGCCCGAAGGAGCGCTTAACGCCAGGGTCTGGGCCTGGGTCGGGGTTGGTGAAACTGGCATTACCGTCACCCGCGGGCACATGAAAAAGGGCGGGGATCACCCGCCCTTGAGGTCAACCACCCGCTTCAGGAGGGGTGGTCCCGAGCCCGGATCAGCCCTTGACCCACTCACCGAAGTTGTCGGTGTTCTTTTCCTCGCCATCGGCGTAACCGGCCTCATAGGCATCGGTCAGGCGCTGCTCCTCACGCTTGGGGTTCTGCAGGAAACCGCACTGCCAACCCTGAATGTATTCATCATCGACACCCATCTGCTCCATTTTGGTGACGGCGTCGTAGTAGAACTGGTTCATTTTCCTGTCTCCGAGCTATAGCGATGAGGAGGCTTGGGCCTCCAGGATTTTTTAATTGTTACGCGACCCGGCCCTTTTGGCAAACAGGCATGCTGCCCTGCCCCAAGACGGTCGCATCTTGCATGCCACCAGACCTGACGCCCCTGACGGCGGATGGGTCGCGGCGCCCTTGGGTTGCCGCGCCGGAGCCGCCTTCGGCCATTGCGTTGAGTGGTCAACCCCAATCCAGGCCACCTTGCCCCGGCAGCCGAATGAATCCTCCCGTCCACCAGGCTACTGAGGCTTATCGTGAAGGGCCATAAGAATACTTCGTTTTTCTTATGGATGCCAGCCTGGGAGAAGGCGGGGGGGACGCTTGCCATCCATGGAAAGGGGCCTTACCTTGAGCCCAGCCTAGTCCGCGGGACCCGCCATCAGCGCCCCGCCGCCCCCCCTTCCCCATCAACACCAGCCCAGACCAACGGCCTCAACCATGCGCCCAGCTCATCTGATCCGCGTCCTCGACCGGGAATTCACCAGCACCACCCAGGGTCACCACACCCCCGTCATGCTTTGGGGTCCCCCGGGGGTGGGCAAGTCGCAGATGGTCGCCCAGGTCGCTGCCCGCCACGGGGCGCCGATGATCGATATCCGCCTGTCCCAGATGGAACCGAGCGATCTGCGGGGCATCCCCTTCCGGGTCGGCAATCAGGTGGAGTGGGCGGTGCCCGCCATCCTGCCCGAGGCGACGCGCCACGGTGAGACGGGCATCCTCTTTCTCGATGAGATCACCTCGGCGCCGCCGGCGGTCTCCGCCGCCGCTTATCAGTTGATCCTCGATCGCCGGCTGGGGGAGTACCAGGTGCCAGACCACTGGGCCATCTTCGCCGCCGGCAATCGTCAGGGGGACCGGGGCGTCACCTATGCTATGCCGGCACCCCTGGCCAACCGCTTCTCCCACTTCGAGGTGGAGACCCACCTGGACGACTGGGTCGCCTGGGCCTACACCCATGGCATCGACGAGCGGGTCATCGCCTTCCTGCGCTTTCGCCCCGAGCTGCTGTTCGACTTCGACCCGGCCCACAATCCCATCGCCTTTCCCTCTCCCCGCTCCTGGGAATTCGCCCATCGCGGCCTGCAAAAGTTCGGGGATGATCCGGACCTGTTGCAGGGGACCCTCCAGGGCTGCGTCGGGCCGGCGGCGGGCATCGAGCTCACGGCCTTCATCAACAGCCTGGATCGGATGCCGGACCTGGACGCCATCCTGCGGGGTGAGGAGGTGACGATCCCCAAGGAGATCGACCTGCAGTACGCCGTCGCCGCCGCCCTGGTCGGTCGGGCCATCCGTGCCCTGGATGACCCCGACGGGCCGGTCCGCGTTGGCCACATCCTGGCCTACGCCGGGCGCTTCCCCCAGCGCGAGATGGGCGTCATGCTGGTCTCCGACCTCCACCGCGCCATCGGCAACCGGCTCTTCGAGGTACCGGCCTTTGGTGGCTGGGCCCAATCCATCGCCGATCTCATGCTTTATGCCTGAGGCTGGGCAACCCTAGGGCAAGCCGGTGATCCTTACCGCTGCCACTGCGTTTTGGTCTCCGCGCGTGACACCCGCCCAACACCCAGGGCGGGCGGCCAATCTCCCTACATCCCGGATAGCAGCCAGAGGCACCGCCTCCTGAGGTCATGAACAGCGCAACACCCAACAACAATCCGCACGCGACCAGTTCCCCAGCGGATACTGGTCCGGATTTGCCGGCCATCGAGACCAAGCTGGCGGCGGCCCGCACCCGGCTCATCCTCGACAAGCCCTTCCTCGGTGCCCTGGCCCTGCGGCTGCCCATCAAACCGGCTGACCCCCAGTGGTGCCCGACCACCGCGACCGATGCCCGGGCCTTCTATTACAACCCGGACTACATCGCCGCCCTGACCCTGGATCAGACCCAATTCGTCCTCGCCCACGACGCCCTGCATTGCGCCCTCTCCCACTTCGCCCGCCGCCAGCACCGGGTGCGCCGGAAGTGGGATCTGGCCTGCGACCACGCCGTCAACCCGCTACTCATCGACGATGGCCTGACCCCACCCCCGGACGCCCTGCACAACCCCCGCTTCAAGGGGCTGACGGCCGAGGAGATCTACCCGCTCATCGAGGATGACGACGACGCCGAGACCCAGGACCGCCATGTATATGACGAGGAGAATCAGCGGGGCGGGCAGCGCTCGGGGCTGTCCGAGAAGGATCTCGATCGCTCGGAAGAAGGCAATCAACCCCAACCCGAGACCGATGGCGAGGGGGGGGGCAACCAGCCTCAGCCCAGCGAGGGTACCAGTCACCACCGCGCCGGCGGCGCCCCGCAGCCCAGCCCCCTGAGCCCGGACGAACAGACGGATCTGGCGGTGCAGTGGCATCAACGCCTCGCCGGGGCCGCCCAGCAGGCCTTGCAGCATGGCAAGCTGGGGGGGGAACTGGCGCGCCTGATCGACCGTATGCTCCAGCCCCAGGTCCCCTGGCGCCAGTTGCTGGCCCGGTACATGAGTGCCACGGCCCGGGACGATTTCAGCTACACCCGCCCCTCCCGGCGGGAGGGTGACTACATCCGTCCGGCCCTGCGCAGCCACCAGTTGGAGCTGGTGATGGCGGTGGATATCTCCGGCTCCATTAAGGATGCCGAGATCCAGGAATTCATCGCCGAAATCGATGCCCTCAAGGGCCAGGTCCGCGCCCGCGTCAGCCTGCTCGCCTGCGATGCCCAACTCTGCCCGGGCTCGCCCTGGATCTTCGAGCCCTGGGAGGAATTCCGCCGCCCGGCGGAGATGCGGGGCGGGGGCGGCACCGACTTCCGCCCGGTCTTCGCCTGGGCGGAAAGTCAGGGGCTCCGGCCGGACCTGCTGGTCTATTTCACCGACGCCCTGGGTGAGTTTCCCGAGCGCGAGCCGGGATTTCCCGTGGTCTGGCTGATCAAGGGCCAGGGCCAGGTGCCCTGGGGGCAGCGCATCCAGCTGAATTGAGGTCCATGACGCCCGCATCAGGTCCGATCAGGGCCAGCCTCTGGGGCGATCTCCCCGGTTTTTTTCATTCTCAGCCGGTTCGCCAAGAGGCATAATCACCCTCGACCAATCCCAGGCGCTACCTCCTTGCAATCTCCTCGTTTTCTCGCTGACCATCTAGACGCTGCTCAACGGCCCATGACCGGCGCCCCGCACCGACCACTTCGGCCCCGCCCCCCATCGCGCACCCTGAGAGGAATGGTCGGCCGAGCCTGGCTGGCCGCCTTGCTCCTGGCCGGACCCCCGGCGCTAGCGGAAGAGCCCATCCGCCTGCCGGATTTTGGCAGCTCGGCGGACACCCTCATGACCGGGGCCCAGGAGCGCCAGCTCGGCAAGGCCTTCATGCGCAGCGTACGCAAGGCGTTGCCGGTGCTGGATGATCCCCTGCTGACGGACTATCTGGAAGACCTAGGTGAGCGCCTGCTGGCCGCCGCCGAGACCGGTAGCGGGCGTTACAGCTTCTTTTTCATCGATCAAC
>JAGVUH010000327.1 GCA_019136395.1 Gammaproteobacteria bacterium | reverse complement strand
CGATCCATGGCTACTTTCCACCCATCAGCGTCTACCGGGCCATGATGGAGCGTCTTAATCAGCCCACGTGCGCTGTTCACTGACAAGTGTTGCAATTGATATTGGACTCCGCCACACGATAAAGTCATACGGAATCGCACCAATAAGCATGGCATTCAGTTGAGCACATTCTCCGGATTTATAGTTGACTTTGCGGAGGCCTTGTGGCTCGTCTACAAGGCTTTTCCACCCCAGCCCAACCTTAATGCCTTTGTGATAGATGTCGAGCAAACCAACTTTGAACGAAGATGAAATACCTTTTGTTGGCTTTGAGTTGGGATAGTCATCAAGGCGATTCACATCTCTTATGATTACTTCCTTGCGCAGTTTATTTTGCCTACCTCGCTGTATCTCTTCTTCAAATTGCCGACGTAATGAATCGTGATGGTGTATTCGCTCGGAGGGGGTGCGAAAAATACTCTTGGTATGGAATAATCGTCCTTCGTATCTCCGATAAGCTTCTGTCGCGATGAAAATCAACCCTGTCAAAACGAGGAATGGCTCATATAGCACATTTGGATTCAAAATCCAAATACAGCTAAGGGCTGCTGACATAGCGAAGGCAATTACTTCTATGGCAATAATCACTAGCGTGCGTTTTGGTATGTAAGACATCTTTATTTCACAAAAGTATACTAAACCAATATAACAAAAAGGGGTGGGCTGTTAGCCTCCTGCACTACATCTTGTGTTTCCGCCAGTCATGGCCATGGATGAGATGCTTCTCGGTTACCTGGTCTGTCACGGCGTGCTGTTCCAGTAAGCGGTAAAGGACAAGTCCTCGACGGCTGGAGGTACGGCGATTAAAGCGGAAATTTAATTCTTCCAGATAAGCTTGTAAGTGCTCATCTGACACCGAGCCTTGGTGGGTTTCCAGAATCCATCGCTTGAGCAAGCTGGCAACGCGATGAACACCAGGCATGGCGACATGCGCCGGATCGTCGGAGGTATTCATGATGGTCCGTTCATGGACGTAGCCGCTCTGAGCTAACCGGCTGTAACCACTCCAGTGGCATCGGTATGGACGTGGAATCCCGGGGCCACCGTATCGCACACGAAAGGACGCAGGCTGACGTCCGAGGCATCGGCGACCTGGCGCATCCTGAGGACCATAGCCCTTAGGCTGCTTGATTTATAAGCCGTACAGAACCATCGCTTTTTTTGCACTACGACCTATCTTGCCATCATGCTTGACCCCCGACCAGTGCTTCATCCACTTCGACGGTACCCGACAGGGGTGCGCGTTCGGCGCGCACCATCGCGACCCGAAAGCGTTTCAACAGACCCCAGGCCACGCGATACCGCGTCCTGAGGGTCCGTTCAAGGCTCTTGGCCGAGAAGCCGTTTTTAGTCGTCGTCACATGCTCTTCAACTTCGCGGCCATCATTGCTCCTCAAGTCAGGATGCGTCCGTTCAATTCCGGATAATGGGTAAAGACTCCATCCACGGTGGTGATCATCGCGTCCTACTCTAGGGCCGTGGCAATGATGATCCAATCAACCAGCAGGATTATTTCAGACATTCCCAATCCTCTTCGTCCACGATTGGGGACACAATGTCACCGAAAATGTCGACCTTGCCGGCGAGTGAAGCCGGTGGACTACGGCGCTTGGCGGAATCGGGATGTTCGGTCAGGATGGTCACAATGACCGGCGCCGAATCGATAGGCGGCTGTTCATGCAACCAATGCAAGTGCCCTTTGCGGTAAACGGCTTCGTAGCTCTTAAGATCTTGCATAGACGGCAACTCCTTCGCGCAGTGAACGACCAATGACATGGTTGGGAGAGTCGCGCCAGACATCCACCTCATCGCGGCTATACAGCAGGATATCCACTGGCAGCCGGCAGTCGTGCAGCGCGTGCCTGATCAGGCGCAACTGGCCCTGCCTGCTGCGCGCGGCCGTGAAAGGTTCTGGCATGATGACCAGCAGATCAATGTCCGAATCCGCCTGAGCATCGCCGCGGGCTCGGGAGCCAAACAGAATGACCTGATCGGGGTTGACGGCGGAGACGGTCGCCGCAACCACGGCACGGGCGGCGCTATCCAGTTCCGGCTCGGCAATGTCAGTAGCAACGGGATCAGGCATGGTGTTGACCTCTTAACGGTGGGTGCCGAAGGCCCGCACGCCAGTCCTGGAGGTAAATCCATGTGAACGGTGAGGCGGCGGGGCCGGTACGACTGGCCAACGTCGGCCCATCGCGCTGGGGGCGCCGTTCTACCTTGAGCGGGGTCAAGGCGGGGGATGGGGGGTACTCTACCGCTTGTCTCCGATGGGGGGAACCTCTGAGCGCACCGGGAGGGCGCGGGGAGCAGGAGAGGCTGTGGCTGCCAGTAGCGCTGACCGTGCGGGGTTCGGCGACTATACCGAGAGCGGCCAGGTGATCCCCGTGCGGTTCGGCGCGGAGCGGGGGAACTATACCCATGCCCTGTATCTCGGCGGCTTCCCGCCGATTGTCAGTGGCTGGGATATCTGGAGTTTCCCCAAGAAGCTGGGCAGTCCACACGATGTCGGGCAAGGGTCTGGAGCGGGGCGATCCCACTCATCTCCCGGCGGCACGCGGCACCGCGGATGCGAGCCCCCGCACCCCGCAACGCGCGCGCCTGCCCCGCCCCCGACGGCCGTCAGCCCCGCTGGTTGATATTGACCACCCATCCGGCCCCCGCTATCGTCCTCTCCCGAGCCAACCTGGGCGCTCAGGGTGGCTTGGATTTCCTATCCGTGTGAGTGCGTGGATGGCCAATACTCTCAACACAAGGGCTAATGAGAGGCTTCATGACGTTTTCCATCGTTGCTTATGATCCCGCCAACGGCGACTTGGGAGTGGCCGTGCAATCCAAATTTCCCAATGTCGGCGCCTCCATCCCGTTTGCGCGGACGGGGGTCGGGGCGGTGGCGACCCAATCCTACTGCAATACCGGTTTTGGTCCGCGTGGCTTGGCCCTGCTGGAAAACGGTGCCACGCCCCAGCAGGCGCTGGAGATCTTGACGGCCAGCGACCCGCAGCGTGCGTATCGTCAGGTCGGCATCGTCGATGCCCAGGGCCGGGCTGCCAGCTTTACCGGTGCCCACTGCTTCGACTGGGCCGGCGATCGGCAGGGTCTGAATTGCGCGGTCCGCAAGTGGTGGAGTCCATGGTACAGGGGTTTGAGAATACCGCGGGGTCGTTGGCGGAGCGGTTGCTGGCGGCCCTGCGGGCCGGGCAGGCCAACGGCGGCGATCGGCGGGGGCAGCAGTCGGCGGCGCTCAAGGTGGTGCGGGCCGGGGGCGGTTACGGCGGTTTCGACGATCGTCTCGTGGACCTGTCGGTTTGCGACCATGCGCGGCCGATCGATGAACTGGAGCGGTTGTACGCCCTCTGCCGTCTGACCTATTTTCGCAGCGATCCCGCGCAACTCGTAAAGATCGACCCCGCCATCGCTGGCGAACTCCAGCAGATTCTCCGGACCCGGGGTTTCTACCAGGGCGCCGCCGACGGACAGTGCGACGCGGGATTGTTGGGCGCGTTGCGGGATTTCATGGGCTGGGAGAACTACGACGAACGAATCCGCGACGACGACCTGATCGATCTTGAGGTGCTCGCGGATATGCGGGTGAAACACGCGCTCTGGCTGCGGGCGCGATGACCGGGCTCTGCTGGAATATCCCTGACAGAGTGGTTCAGCCGCCCATGAACGTAAATGGACGCGACGAATCATCGGCTTGAGTCGATCCGCCCTGTCCCCTGCCTGGTGAAGGCGGGTCTGGGCTCAAACATCTCTTTCAGTTGCGATTTTTGCGTTCATTGGCGGCTGATTGCTCTTTGATCAGTAACACGTCGACGCCGTTGATGCTCACCCGGACCTGGCCGTCCGCTCAAGTCAGGATGCGTCCGTTCAATTCCGGGTAATGGGTAAAGACTCCATCCATGGTGGCGAGCATCCCATTATGCTCTGGCGCCGTGGTAATCATGATCCGATCAAAGGGATTCAGCGGAAGCGAGACGTCGCTTCACGAGCCGCTGCAGTTCTTGCACACGCGCGATGAGGCTTGCGCGATCCAGTGGCTCCAGGTCAAATGGCGCGTCATATCTGAATTGCACCCCGTAGTCGGTCAGATCCTCCAGATCCCGGAAGGGGGCGATATCCCGCGCATCCTGATCCGCCACCAGCGCCAAGAGTAACCGCAGGTCGTGGGTGCGAGAAAATGCGGTGCCACTGAGGCTGAGCCAGGCCTTGAGTAGTTTTTCCGTTGCCTGCTGGACATGAAATCCGAAAATCGCGTCGGCGAATTGAAGTGGATCGCGCATATTGCCAATCGCTTGCAAGTCCATCTCTGCCATCTTCAGCATTTGCCGTGCGTGTCTAAGGTCTTGCATAGACGGCCACTCCTTCGCGCAATGAACGACCAATGACATGGTTGGGAGAGTCGCGCCAGACATCCACCTCATCGCGGCTATACAGAAGGATATCCACCGGCAGCCGGCAGTCGTGCAGCGCGCGCCTGATCAGGCGCAACTGGCCCTGCCGGGTGCGCGCGGCCGTGAAAGGTTCTGGCATGATGACCAGCAGATCGATGTCCGAATCCGCCTGAGCATCGCCGCGGGCTCGGGAGCCAAACAGAATGACCTGATCGGGGTTGACGGCGGAGACGGTCGCTGCAACCACGGCACGGGCGGCGCTATCCAGTTCCGGCTTGGCAATGTCAGTAGCAACGGGATCAGGCATGGTGTTGACCTCTTAATGGTGGTCGAGTGTCAATCGAGATCGGCGGTCGATCATCACGGTAGGTCTCCATGGTCGCCTGCTTATCCTTCACGTCCTCGCCCCGGAAGCGCCCTTCTGTTTCTGGGGCTTGGGGATGGGGGTGACGAATTCCGCCCGGCGCCGGGTGTTGATGATCCGTTGGGTGGGCTGGCCGCTGGCGTCGAGTTCCCAGTGGCGGCTGGGACATGCGTAGGGCGAATTGAGGATCGGCTGGTCGAAGAAGGGAGTGCTCACTGCTCAGTCCTGGCGGTAAATCCATGGGAACGGTGAGACGGCGGCGCGGGTACGACTGGCCAACGTCGGCCCACCGCGCTGGGGTCGCCGTTCTACCTTGAACGGGGTCAGGGCGGGGGTTGGAGGGTACTTTACCGCTTGTCACCATGGGGGGGAACCACTGAGCTCACCGGGAGGGTGCGGGAGGACAGGTTGGGCCGTGGCTGCCGGTACTGCCGACATCGCACGCTAGCTACCCTACCCCAGCTCCAGAAAATCGAAGGTGTATTCGTCCTTCACCGCCAGCTTGGCCTGGGCACGCAATTTCGGCTTCAGCGCCTGGTCGAAATTGGTCTGGCCAAGCAGCGCTTTCTCGTAGCTCGCGTTGTCGATCTGGTGGATGAGGACGTTCTTTGACCAGCCGAATTTGCGGGACATAAGGAGGTTGAATTCCCGTTCCAGCGGGTCCTTGCAGCGCTGGAAAATCGCCAGGTTATGAGTCCAGCCAATTTGTGCAACCAGTGGTTGCACTCGCTGGTCATCGCGGTACAGCAGGGCGATGAACCGATGATGAGCAGCAATGACAGTTTACCTTTCGTTCACACAGCCAGGAACCGGTCTGGACTGACAGGGCCTTAGCTGCCTACCGTCGTTGTGTTGTGAGCAGCTCCGTCAGGATTGGTGCATTACACTAATGACACCAACCCCAGGTGCCTAGTCCTATCACCATGCTCTACGAAGACAAAACCGAGCTGCTTGCCGAGATCGCTGCTGGCGAGGAAAGCCTGCTCGAACTGAAAGCGGTGGTCTTCAAAGGCGATCAGGTGCGCTTCTCCAGCGAGGAGGGTCGGGCACCAAAGGTCATCGCCGAGGTATTGGTGTCGATGGCGAATTCCGAAGGGGGCTTGGTCGTCTTCGGCGTCGATGATCAGGGCCGCATCCTTGGCATCGACCCCGGGAAGCGGGGCAAGCTTGAGCAGTTCGTCCTGCAATGCGCCCTGGCCCACTGCGTGCCGCCCATCGAGCCGGTGCTGGACTGGGTCATGCTGCCGGGCGCCGACGGCGGCCATCGGCTTTGTATCAAGGTGCAGGAGTCGCGGGCGCGCTTCTATGTGCATCAGACCAGCGACGGCCGCTTCCTGAAGCGTGTCGGCAGTCATCGCACGCCGATTCCAGCGGAACAGTTGGGGCGGCTGCTGGCGCGGCGGCAGTTGATGCTGCCTTTCGAGGAGCGGCCGGTGCTTGGGGCGGATCTGGACGCGCTGAACCGCACGCGCTTCGAGACCTACTATCAGCGCCGCTTTCATCACCGCCTGGCCGATTCCGACCTGTCCTATGAGCGCCTGCTCGGCAATCTGAAGCTGGCGGTGCAGGACGATGACGGCGCTTGGCGGCCGACCAACGTGGGCGTGCTGCTGTTCGCCGACCGGCCCGATCAGCAAGTGCCCGGGGCATATGTCGATCTCGCCGTTTACGATCATGACTTCGCCGACGGCAATACGCGCGATGCAAAACGGGTGACCGGCCCGATCACGGAGCAGATCGAATGGGTCATGACCTATCTGCGGACCAGCCCGATGGTCAGCACGGTCTCCAGGAAGGATGCCTACGGGCGGGTGGACATGCCCGCCTATAGCGACTTCGCGCTACAGGAGGCGGTGGTCAACGCCCTGGCCCATCGTGATTACGAGATCGCCGGCGCCCAGGTCATCGTCACCCTGTTCCTGGATCGGATCGAGATCCGTAACCCTGGCGGCCTGCACAATACCCTGACCGAGGAAAACCTCTACGCCGGTTGCCAGCCCGTGCGCCGCAATCAGATCCTCGCCGGCTTCCTGCGCGATTACGAGAGCCCCGGCACCGGGCGCCGCTATATGGAGACGCGCGGCGAGGGGTTCCTGACCCTGGTGCGCACCAGCACCGAGCTGTCCGGCCGCCGGCCGGAGCTGGTCAACATGGGCGGGGCGGTGAAGCTGACGCTCTTTTCGGCCCATGCTGGTGACGCTCCGACCTAGTCGGGCCCTCCTGGCCTGGGCGGTTATCCAGCGAGTCCGCCAACATAAGTTTGACTTTTGCCATGCAAACCATCTCATTCTCCGATGCCCGTAATCAACTGAAGCAAGTGCTCGATCGCGTTGCGGCCGACGCGGATTACACGGTCATCACCCGTCGTGATGCAGAAGATGCCGTCGTCATGTCCCTCGACAGCTTCAACAGCCTGATGGAGACGGTTTACCTACTGAGCTTTCCGGCCAATGCCGGGCATCTCGCCCGCTCCATAGCCCAGTACCGACAGGAACGGACGTCCAGCCACCCGCTGGCACAAGAATGAAATTAATGAGTTGATCGACCTAATCCTAAAATCCTAACCCCTTCAAAACAGCCTGGGTCTCGTGCGCCGGCAGCCGTGGCCCATAACTGGCCACCAGCTTGGCCGAGGCCGCGGCGGCGAGGTTGCCGGCGGCGCGGTGGTCCCAGCCCTGGGTGAGGGCGTAGAGAAAGGCCCCGGCGAACATATCCCCGGCGCCGACCGTGTCCACCGCCTGGGTCTTGACCGGGGGGATCTCGATCAGCTCCTGGCCGTCGAAGACCAGGGCGCCCTTGGGCCCCAGGGTGATGGCGAACTCGCGGCTCAGGGTCTTGAGGAAGTCGATGGCGGCGTGGAGATCGTCGCTGCGGGCCATGCCCTTGGCCTCCGCCTCGTTGGCGAAGACCAGGTCCACGCCGGGGCCGATCATCTCCAGGATGCCGGGCTTGAAGTGGGCGACCATGTTGGGGTCGGAGAGGGACAGGGCGGTCCTCACCCCGGCGGCCTGGGCGATGTCGCGGCCCTCGATGGCGGCAACACGGGCGCCGGGGGTGGTCACCAGGTAGCCCTCCATGTAGTAGTAATCGGCGGCGCGCACGGCGGTGGGGACCAGTTCCCGGTCGGTGAACTCGCCGCTGATGCCGAGGAAGGTGAGCATGGTGCGGTCCGAGTCCGGGGTCACCAGCACCACGCAGCGCCCGGTGTGGCCGTCCTCCCGCTCGCCGTGGCGGTTGGTGGCGACGCCGTTGGCGATCAGGTCGTCCAGGTAGAAGTGGCCCAGGTGGTCATTGGCCACCTTGCAGGAATAAAAGGCGCGTCCACCCAACTGGCTGACGGCGATGATGGAATTGGCCGCGGACCCGCCGGAGCCCCGCTCGTGGGGCCGGTCGGCCAGGTGCTCCATGATGGCGAGTTGCTGGGCCTCGTCCACCAGGGTCATGACGCCCTTGTCGATGCCCAGGGCCTCCAGGTCCTCGAGTTCGACCTCGTATTCCATGTCCACCAAGGCATTGCCGATGCCGTAAACGTGATAGCGCTCCATAGGTCGTCCAGGTCCGGTTGGGAAAGAAAGGGGCGCATTTTAGCCTTGCCCGCGGGGGCGGGATAGGCTCATCTCATCGGTGAGGACGATTGGGAGGGGCTCCGTCACGCCCCTGAGAAGGGAAGATGCGGCTGAGGTCTTCCTCGCTCGTCACGGATTAAAATTCAAGGGGCCAAAAATCGGTGCCATAAAAAAAGCCCCGCCCGGGACTCCCGGGCGGGGCTGGTGGGGGTCAGGCATCAGTTGCCGTGAATCTGATCGGCGTTGCTGACCTGGACTTCGATGACGGCCTCTTGGGGCTGGTTGAGGGCCTGCTGGTCATCCTGCGAGACCGAGACACCGGCGGAGATTCCACCAACCACAAGCGCGACAGCAGCGATAGCACCTAACATTTTTCGTCTCCCGATGGGGTGTTGGTTCAGATTGATGATTAGTATATTAGCGTTTCCTGATTAAGCAAGTCACAAAATGTATCGGTTTGTAACACGGATCCCTGGACTGAGGGCCTACGCGCGCGGGGCGGGCTCCCCGAGGGCCCTGACCAGGACGGGAGGCTGGTCTGCTACCATTGACTTAACGCAATGACCCGTACCCCTTTCGTCCACCTGGAGATTCCTAGCATGCCCCATCCCCTGAAGATCGGTGCTGCCCTCATGGCCGCCGTACTTACCGTTGGTTGCGCCACCGATGAATATGGCAACCGCCGGCCCATGACGGAGACCGAGAAGGGCGTCGGTATCGGCACCCTCTCCGGCGCGGCCATCGGCGCCCTGGCGACCCGCAACTCCGCCCAAGGTGCGGTCATCGGCGCCATCGGCGGGGCCCTGGTCGGGGGGCTGATCGGCAATTACATGGAACAGCAGCAACGCGACTTCCAGAAGGCCCTGGCCACCGAGATCGCCCTCGGCCAGATCCGGGTGGAGCGTATCAGCGAAGGCGAACTGTTGGTGGGCATGACCGGCGAGACGGCCTTCGAGGTCGATTCCGATGTCATCAAGCCTGGCTTCTACTCGACCATGGACAAGATCGCCAGCATCGTTAATCGCTACGGCAAGACCCGGCTGGACATCGCCGGCCATACGGATAGCACCGGCTCCCGCGCCCACAACATGCAGCTCTCGGATCGCCGGGCCGACTCCGTCCAGAACTATTTCCTCGCCTCCGGCGTCTACCCGCCCCGCATGCAGACCCACGGTTACGGCCCCGACTATCCCATCGCATCCAACGACTATCCCGAAGGCCGGCGCCTGAACCGCCGGGTGGATATCACCCTGATCTATCAGGAGACCCCGCAAGGCTGACCCGTCCATGGCAGCGCCGACTTCAGACATGAGCGAGGCGGGGATCTCCACCTTGTACACGCCCGTTGCGCCCGCAGCGCCCTCGCCGCCCCGACCCCAGCCCGCGGCCGGGCCGTACCATCCACCCCGATGAAGACTTAAACAACCGTGGGCCTACGTCTATTCTCGTCCCGGAGCGATCCTCCGGTTTATCTGTCGCTTCAGATGGCGGGCATCCTGTCGGTACTGATCTTTCTGATTAGATACACCTTCGAGATGTTCGTCGCTCACGGTTTGCATGAAGCGCGGCTGGTCCTGATCGCCCTGCTGGACGGGTCCCTATCGATCTGGGCCATCATCGAGATCGCCCTCGTTGCCCGCAAGCAGACGCTGTCC
>JAGVUH010000503.1 GCA_019136395.1 Gammaproteobacteria bacterium | reverse complement strand
AGGCGCGGACCTCGCATTGGCATCCGTCGACCCAGCCCCCGGCCCAAGCCCCGATCCCGGGCCGCTACCGTTGAACGCCGTCACCTCACCAGCCCCCGGCCCTAACCCGGGCCCCGGAGCGGCATCAGAGTCGAGCCAGGCCAGGGCCTGGTCGATCAGGGGGCGCAGACTGGCCTGCCGCAGACCGGCGGTGACGGAATAGATGGGCGTCAGGCCCTCGTCCGGCGGGGAGGTTGGACCCTCCGGGGACAGGATGCGATACTCGGGATGGATCATCTCCAGGGTGGGGTCCCCTGACTTTGCCCGGACCTCGCCGAAACAGCGTAGCCGGGCACCGGGGATCAGGTTCGCCGTCTGGTAACCGCCGAAGTGAAAAAACCGCAGTTGAAGGGCCCCCGAGGGGTCTAGCAGGCGGACTTTGAGGGCCCGGCGCTGGCCCTGACTGATCCGCGCCTCCGCCACCTGACCCTCGACCAGCGCCACCTCCCCCGGCAGCAGGGCCCCGATCGGGCGCGGGTGGGAGCGATCCTGGTAACGCAGGGGCAGATGAAAGAGCAGGTCCTGGACCGTCAGCAGGTCCAGCCGGGCGAGACGCTCGGCAAGGCGCGGGCCGACCCCGCGCAGGGCGGTCAGGGGGACCTGGTCCAGACTCGGCGTCAGAGTGGCGGGGCGGAGAAGGCATCCACGCCCGAGAGCCGGGTATCCGGCCCACCCCGCCGGGCGCGGATGGCCTGGGCCAACTGATGCACGGCCATGGCGTAGTAACTGCTGTGGTTGTAGCGGGTGATGACGTAAAAGTTGTTCAGCCCCAGCCAGTACTGGTAACCGCCACTGGCATCGAGGCGGATCAGGCTGACCTCCTCGCCGGCGGGGACCCGCCCCTCGGGGCGGAAACCGGCGCGGGCGAGGGAGTCGAGGTCATAGCGGGTGTCGAAGCCGGTCTTGAGCGGGGTGTGGCCACTGGCGCCCGTGCGGACGGCAACGGCCTCGCCGGCCCGCCAGCCATGAACGGCGAAGTAATTGGCCACGCTGCCGATGGCATCGACGGGATTCCACAGATCACGCCGGCCATCCCCGTCGAACTCCACGGCCCACTTGAGATAGCTGGAGGGCATGAACTGACCGTAGCCCATGGCCCCGGCGTAGGAGCCCTTGGGCTGGAAGGGGTCCATGCCCTCGTCCCGCGTCATGCGCAGATAGGCCGCCAGTTCATCGGTGAAATAGTCGGAGCGCCGGGGAAAGTCGAAGGCCAGGGTGACCAGGGCATCCATGACCCGATGCTTGCCCATGTAACCGCCCCAGTTGGTCTCGACACCGATGATGGCCACCACGTATTCCGCCGGGACGCCGTATTTGTCCTGGGCGCGTTGCAACTCCCGCTCATGGCGGTTCCAGAATTGCACCCCCTTGGAGATGTTGGCCTCGGTAAGGAACTTGGCGCGATAGCGGGTCCAGGCCCCGGTGGGCGTGGTGGAGGGCTTGGCCTGGGGCTGATGGACGAAGTCGATGATCCACTGCTGGCGCTGCGCCCGGGAGAGCCAGTCCGCCACCTGGGCACGGTCGAAGCCCTCCGCCGCCATGCGGTCGACGAAGGCCTGGGCGGCGGGATAGCGGGCATAATCGCCACGCAGCTCCGTGGACCCGGAGGCCGGGCGGACATGGGCTGCGGCGGAGGGGCCATCCTGGCGCGAACTCGAGCCGCAGGCCCCCAGCAGGATGGGCAGGACGCAGAGCAGGAGCAGGGACGGACGCATGAGGGTCTCCGGTTTCCGGGGGCTTTCCTGAATCATAGTCGATACCCGCCTCGGGGTGATATAGCCGCGGGCCGGCCCGGGCGGAGTCCCTGCAAGCCCGCCCAGGGAGCATGAGGGAACCCCACCCGAAATCGTTGAACCAGAACGGGCACGCCTTGGGCCCTCATCACCCCCGCGCCTCGATGCCGCGCTCGCGGAGGTGGGCCTTGACGGCGGCGATGGGCACCTCGCGCCGGTGGAAGATGCCCGCGGCCAGGGCCGCCTCGACCTGGGTGGCGGCAAACACCTCGCTGAAGTGCTCCACGCGCCCGGCGCCACTGGAGGCGATGACGGGGATGGTCACTGCCGCCCGCACCGCCTGGATCAGTTCCAGGTCGAAGCCGGCGCCGGTGCCATCACGGTCGATGGAGTTGAGGAGGATCTCGCCGGCGCCGAGTTGCTCGCAGACCCGGGCCAGGGTCACCGCGTCCAGGTCCCGCCCCTCGCGCCCGCCCTTGACCGTGCACTGGAACCAGCACCAGCCCTCGCCCCGCGGTCCCGGGATGGCGGTGCGGATGACCTGGTGCCGGGGGGCCTCCTCGGGGGCAGTCACATAGACCCGCCGGGGATCGATGGAGATGACCACTGCCTGGTTGCCATAGCGGTGGGCGATCTGCTCGATGGCGCTGTCCCCGGTGCGTCCGCCCTGGGCCAGGACCTGCTCGACGGTGGTGACGGCATCGCTGCCGATGGAGATCTTGTCCGCCCCGGAGGCGAAGTACTCGGCGGCCACCTCCAGGGCGGAATAGTGCCGGCCCTCGCCATCGGTGAAGGCGCGGATCCCGCCGCCGATGGTCAGGGGGACGAAGACCTGCTCCGAGGTCCGGCGCAGCACCTCCAGCATGGGCTGATCCGCCAGGGGAAAGTCGCGGAAGGCGGTGATGTTGAGGAAGGTGATCTCATCCGCCCCCTCCTCGTAGTAGCGCCGCGCCAGATCCACCGGCTTGCCCAGGTTGCGCACCTCCCCGGCCTCGCGCACGTCGTACTGATCGCCCTTGGTCACCACCAGATCCCCGGCGTCATTGGCGCGCACGTCCAGGCAGGCGATGATGCGCTTCGCCAGGCGGGTGGGCGCGCCGACAGCGGCGCTGGCGGTAGCACCCGTGCCTGCATGAGGGCTGGCGCCCATGGCCGCGCCAGGCTGGCGCAGAAATTGATCCAGCAGGTGCAGCCCCGTCGGCCCGCTCTTCTCGGGGTGGAACTGGACCGCCGCCACCCGCCCCCGCCCCACGGCGCTGACGAAGGGCATGCCATAGTCCGTTTCCGCCAGGACCCAGTCGGCGTTGGCCGCCTCGGGCACGGCGCGGTAGGAGTGGACGAAATAGAGCTTCTCGTCCGCGGCGATCGCGCTCAGGGGCGACGGCTGGCGGACGCGGATGCCGTTCCAGCCCATGTGGGGCACGGACAGGCCGGGGGTGTCAAAACGCCTGACCCGACCGGGGATGAGGCCCAATCCCGCCACGCCGGGGGATTCGTCGCTGCCCTCGAACAGGGCCTGGAGGCCGATGCAGATACCGAGAAAGGGCCGATCCGCCCGCAGGTAGTCTCGCAGGGGCTCGTAGTAGCCCATCTGGTGGAGGCGCTGCATGGCGGAGCCGAAGCTCCCGACGCCGGGGAAGAGGATGAACTCGGCCGCGAGGATATCCTCGGGGGCGCGGATGTCCTTGAGCCCGTGACCGAGCTTGTGCACCGCGTTGCGCAGGCTGCGGACGTTGCCCGCGCCATAGTCGAGTAGGGAAATCATGGGGGCGATGGCATCCCGGGGTGGTGATGGATGAGTGGAAGCAATTGGTAGCTATAGAAATAAGCCCCGGCCAGTCGTAGCCGCCTGGCGGATGGGACACGGCTTCCCAGGCCCGGTCCGCCGGGCGCCATTGGTCAGGCTACTGGCTGCGTCTGGTCAGCTTACGGACGTATCTGGTAAGGCTGACGGCCGCATCTGGTCAGGCTGCCGGACATATTCTGTTCAGGCTGCCGGCCGCATCCGGTCAGGCTAACGCACATACCTGTTCAGGCTGTCGGGCGCATCTGGTCAGGCCGCAGGACGGGGGTGAAATAGATATCCGCCTCGTCCAGGTCGACCTCATTGCCGTGGGCGTCTTCCAGGGGCTGTTCGTAATCCTTCCAGCCGCGCAGACCGGTCTGGAGCGAGGCGACGTTGGTGAAGCCCAGGACCTGCATGACGTGGGTGGCGAGGATGCTGCGGTAGCCGGAGCGGCAGACGACCACGATCTCCCGGTCGCGGCCGGTGACCAGTTCCGGCACGGTCTCCTCGTAGTCCCACTCACAGGCCGATTCGAGGATGCCGCGGGGGACGTTGATGGAGCCAGGGATGTGCATGGCATAGAACTCATAGGGCTCCCGCACATCCAGGATCAGCAGTTCGGGGTTGGCCGCCCGCCGCTCCTCCAGGTCCCAGGGCATGATCTCGCGGACCTCGGTGAGGCAGCCGCGCACCAGTTCGATGAAGTTCTTCATGAGGATTCGTCTTTCTCGCGGAATTCAGGGGGCGGCATTCCACCCATCAGACCCGTTGGCGGATGTCCCGGGTCCTTTCAGTGGCCGCCCCGGGCGCAGAGGTTCTTCTCCACCGCGATCACGGCCGCCTCCACCCGGGAGTGGACCGCCAGCTTGCGCAGGATGGCCTTGACGTGGAGCTTGACGGTGCCGTCGGTGATGCCCAGCACCCGGGCGATGACCTTGTTGCTCCGTCCGTCCGCCAGATGGCAGAGGATCTCCCGCTCCCGGGGGGTCAGATCGGAGAAGGCCAGGGGCGCGCGGCGCTCTTCCCCGCCGCCCTGGACGACCCGCGCCAGGATGCCGGTCAGTTCCTTGGCCACCACCGTGTCCCCGGCGAGGATGTTCCTGAGGGCGGCGATAAGCTCGTCCGGCTCCATGTCCTTGAGCAGATAGCCCTGAGCCCCGGCCTGGAGGGCGGCGATCAGGTCACGCTCGTCGGTGCTGGTGGTGAGCATGGCGATGGGCATGGTCTGCCCGGTCTCGCGCAGCCGCTTGAGGACCTCCAGCCCCGTCATCTGGGGCATGCGCAGGTCGAGGAGGACCACATCCGGCCGGGTCTGCATGACCCGGGCGATGCCCGCCTCGCAGTCGCCCTGGGCATCCACGGTGATGCCCCGACGTTCCAGAAGCTCGCCCAGCCCGAAGCGGAACAGGGCATGATCATCGATCAACAGCACGTGCATCAGCTAACCTCCGGTGGCCGGGAAGACTGGCGCTCCGGCAGCGAGAAATGCAGTTCCACCCGGGTCCCCTCCTCCGGCTCGGACTCGATGCGCAGCTCGGCGCCAATGCGCCGCGCCCGGTCCCGCATGATGGAGAGGCCGATATGCTCACCCTCCTGACCCTCGGCCGCCGGCAGGCGAAAGCCGACGCCGTCGTCCTCGACCAGCAGGGCCTGACCACCATCCAGTTTGGTGGCCAGCAGGACCCGGACCGTCTGGGCCTGGGCATGCTTGCGGATATTCGCCAGGGCCTCCTGGGCGATCCGGATGACCTGGAGTTCGCCCGTCACCGGCAGTTCGATGGGGCGGGTGTTGTTCTGAAAGAGGACGTGCAGGCCGGTGGCCTGGCGAAAACTCTCGGTGATGCGCTCCAGCGCCGGCACCAGGCCGCGCTTGTCCAGGGGGGCGCGAAAGTTGGCCAGCAGGCTGCGCAACTCCCCGTTCGCCTCGTCCAGACCGCCGCGCAGGCGCTCCAGGTCCAGCCGGGCGTTGGCCGTCAGGTTGCCCTGTTCCAGGGTGTCCGCGAGCATCTTGACCTGGAGGCGCAGGCTGGCCAGGGTCTGGGCCAGGGAGTCGTGCAGTTCGTTGGCCAGGGAGTTACGTTCCTCCATGATCGACAGGCGGCGGCTGTCCTCATCGGCGCGGTACTTGGCCACGGCGATGCCCAGGTGATGGCCGATACTGTAAAGGAGTTCGAGGATATCCTCGCGGGCGGCGATCCCGGGCTTGTCGACGAAGATGGTGTAGTAGCCGAGCAACTCGTCCCGGTGCTCCAGGGGGATGGTGACGACATCGATCTCCTGGTCGCTGAACATCTGGCGGCCATAGACCCGCGAGCAGTAGCGTTGATCCTGGTCGCAGAGGATATCGCCGGGGGCCAGGACATTGCCACAGAGGCAGAGATCCACCGGGCCCAGGGTAGTGTCGCCCACCAGCTCGCCGTCGAGGCCGATGGAACCGACCAGCCGCCGACTGCCGTCCGGCAGGACCAGGCGGACCGAGGCCGCCCGACCGTTGACCATCTCCTTGAGCACGCGCAGGAAGCGCAGCAGCAGGCTGTCCAGGGACTCCGCGGTGTTGATCCCGGCCGCCACGTCGTAAAGGATCTTGATCGAGGCCGTCTTTTGCGCCAGGCGCATGGTCTGGCGGGCGACCCGGTGGTCCATGTCCTCGTAGAGTTCCGCCAGTTCCTCGTTGAGGCTGCAGATGGCCCGGGCCAGGGGGCCGAGGACCCCCGCCTCCAGGGCCGTGGCCTTTAGGGAGCCGCTGGTCCCCGGTTCGGCCTGACAGACGCGGATGACCGCCTCCTCCATTTCGGCCAGGGGGAGCAGCAGGCGCCGGCGCAGGCGCAGGGCTGACAGGGTGAGCCCCCCCAGGGCGAGCACCAGAAAGGCAAGCCAACCGAGCCACGCCGGGGTGCTCCAAGTCCTCGTCAGGGCTGGCAGGGCCGCCAGACCTCCCAAGCCCAGGGTCAGACTGACCAGGGGTCCGACCAGGCCGATCCCCCGCGCCAGGGCCCAGGCCGGCCGGGGCCGTTGGCTGTCGCCGGGGGGGGCGGCGCTGAAGTCGGGGGGGAGAGGCGGCATGAGGGATTTAATGGGGGTGGCCGCCGGGCATGGCAAGCTCGGCTCCGGCCTCGGCCAGGGCACGCTCCCGTTCCCGCCGTTGCAGTTCCCACATGGCGGCATAGCGCCCGCCCTGGTCCAGGAGCTCGCGATGACTGCCCTGCTCCACCAGCCGCCCGGCCTCCAGTACCAGGATCTGGTCCGCGTCCACCACCGTGGACAGGCGATGGGCGATGACCAGGGTGGTGTGGTTCTCCGCCACCTCCGCCAGGGTGCGGCCGATGGCCTGCTCGGTCTGGCTG
>JAGVUH010000120.1 GCA_019136395.1 Gammaproteobacteria bacterium | reverse complement strand
CCCATCAGCGCCACGCCGGCGGCGGAGCCGATGGAGAGCATGCTGCCGCCCACGCCCGCCGTCAGGGTCACCAGGAGCCACTGGCCCTGGGACATGTCGGGCATCATGTTGAGGACCGCGAACATCACCGGGATGTTGTCAACGATGGCCGAGAGGATGCCGATGAGCACGTTGGCCGTGGTGGGGCCCAGGTCGACGTAGATGAACTCGGAGATCAGGGCCAGATAGCCGATGAAGCCCAGGCCGCCCACGCACAGCACCACGCCATAGAAGAACATGAGGGTGTCCCATTCGGACCGCGCCAGTTTGCGGTAGATGTCGAAGGGCATGGCATCCTCGATGGTCTCGTCCCGCAGGTTGGTCTTCTCGCCGGTCTTCTTCAGGAAGTAGGCAAAGATCTTGAGGTAGGCCAGGCCGGTCATCATGCCCAACACCGGGGGCAGGTGCAGGAAGTTGTGGAAGCTGACGGCGGTGGCGATGGTCAGCAGGAAGAGGAGCATGATGCGCTTGGCGCCCCGACGCATCTTCACCTTCTCCCCGATGGCCGGCGGTACCACGTTCGGGATCCCGAAGTGCATGATGGCCGCGGGCACGACGAAATTGACCAGGGAGGGGAAAAAGAGCAGGAAGAAGGTCTGGAAATCGACGATGCCCTTCTGCCAGACCATCAAGGTGGTGATGTCGCCAAAGGGGCTGAAGGCGCCGCCGGCGTTGGCGGCCACCACGATATTGATGAAGCTCAGGGCGACGAAGCGGGGGCTGTCGGCACCCACCGCCAGCACCACGGCGCCCATCAGCAGGGCCGTGGTCAGGTTGTCCGCCACCGGGGAGATGAAGAAGGCCAGGGTGCCGGTGAGCCAGAAGAGCTGGCGGTAACCGAAGCCGCGGCTCACCAGCCAGGAGCGCAGGGCCTCGAAGACGTTGCGCTCGTCCAGGGTGTTGACGTAGGTCATGGCCGCCATGAGGAAGAGGAACAACTCGGCGTATTCCAGGAGGTTGTGCCGCACCGCCGCCTCGGCGGCGTGGGGCAGGCCGTTCTGGACATAGACGATAGCGATCAGCACCCAGATGGCGCCGGCGGCCAGCATGACGGGCTTGGACTTACGCAGGTGGGTGAATTCCTCCACCATCACGAAGCCATAGGCGACGACAAAGATCAGGATGGACACGAAGCCCACCCAATGTCCGGTCAGATCGATACGTTCGGCGGTATCGGCCGCGGCGGCGAGCCCCGGCGCCAGGAGGGCGGCGACCGGCAGGATAAGGCGCGTCAGCGCTTGACCCGTCATGTTGTTTCTCCAGATCAGGAATTAAAAGTAGCCGCCATGCCAGCCGGCCAGCCGGATCCGCGTTTACCGGCCTGGTGACTGGCCCCCGAGCTACCAGATTCGGGTTCGTGAAGCATCATGGCGGGGGCGGATTCTAGCCCCGGGCCCTGGTGACGTAATTGTTACAGCGCAATTAAAACGCGGAAATAAAACCCGCTACGTTCCAGGCACGCTCGCGGTTCGGTTTAGAACGCGCATCTCGACTGTTCCGAGGCAACCCGGAGGCCCTCCCCCCTCACCGCGATGCAAGAGTTACTGACCCTCTTCGTCCCGCCCCCACCCTCCGGCCCCTTCTCCGGTTCGGAAACCGCCCTCGCCTCCCTCTCCCTGGCCCAGGTCCAGGTCCAGGTCCAGGTCCAGGCCCTTCATCGCGATCGCCACCATTCCAAGCGCCGCCGTTCCACTGGCTGAATCAGGCTTTTTTTGCTACGGTTTGGAGACACCGTCATGACCCTCGCATGACCGAACAATAATTACACGACCCGGGAGGCCTCTTGGACATCGCATTCGTTGTCGAATTGATCATTTTCATCATCCTGTTGGGATTCTCGGGTTTTTTTTCCAGCACCGAGACCTCGCTCTTCTCCCTCAACAAGCTCCAGTTGGAGAAGATGCGCGCCGAGGGCAACCGCCGCATCGACCTCATCGAGCGCTTGCTCAGCGAGCCCCGCCGCCTCATCGTCACCATCCTCATCGGCAACGAGTTCGTCAACGTCGCCGCCTCCGTCATCTCCGCGGCCATGGTGATCCAGCTCTTCGGCGCCGAGAACAAGTTCGTCAACCTCTTCGTCATGGTGCCCATCCTGCTGGTGTTCGGCGAGATCACCCCCAAGGTCCTGGCCATCCGCAACAATGTCGCCTTCGCCACCTTCGAGAGCGGACCCATCGACCAGTTCGCCCGCCTGATCACCCCCCTCCGCTGGGTGGTGCGCAACGTCTCTGAATGGTTCACCACCCTCATCGTCGGCAAGGAGCGCTCCAAGGGCAACATCGTCACCGAGGACATGGTCCGTACCCTGGCCCGGGAGGCCGTGGGCGAGGGCACCCTGGACCATGCCGAGGCCCAGTACATCGATCAGATCTTCGATTTCGGCAGCCAGCGGGTCAACGACCTCATGACCGCCCGGGCCGACGTCACCTTCGTCCCCATCGAGGCGAGCGGCGCCGAGATCCTGGCGATCTTCCGCGAGAGTCGCCAGTCGCGCATGCCGGTCTACGAGGAGAACCGCGACAACATCCTCGGCATCCTCCATGCCCGTGATCTCCTGGCCGTGGACCTCAAGCAAGTGGGCACGGAACGGAAAACCCTGGAGGCCCTGCTGCGCCCGCCCTACTTCGTCCCCGAATCCAAGCCGGCCTCCGAGTTGTTCGACAGCTTCCGCCACCGCAAGAAGTCCTTCGCCCTGGTAGTGGACGAATACGGCGGTGTCACCGGGGTCATCACCATGGGCGACCTGCTGGGGGCCATCTTCGGCGACATCCCCACGCCCTCGGACGAGGCCGACGACGACTGGTTCCACGAACTGGCCGACAACCGCTTCGCCCTCCCCGGCGCGACCTCCCTGGATGACTTCAATAGCCGCTTCCACGCCAATTTCGCGGTCGACGACGTCCGCACCCTGGGCGGACTGGTGCTGCACCACTTCGGCGAACTCCCCGATGAGAGCGCCAGCATCGAGATCTGGCCCTTCCGCTTCACCGCCCAGCGCATCGAGGCCAACCGCATCACCGAGATCCTGGTCGAGTTGTTGCCCGGGGCCAAGCCCGACCCCCTGGAACATGAGGAGGCCCCCGCCACGGATGAGGACCTGCCCACCCCACCCCAACCCCGTCCCGACGCCTGATCCCGGTTCCGCCCCCGAACCCAGGCACCCCTCGACCCACCGCGCGAGATTTCAGGCCTCATGGACATCGTCACCACCCTACTCATCATCCTGCTCTGCCTGCTGCTGGAGGGCTTTTTCTCCGGCTCCGAGATCGGCGTGGTCAGCGCCGACCAGATCAAACTCCGCCACGATGCCGCCAAGGGCTCCAAAGGCGCCAAGCTGGCCCTGGCCATGCTGAAGAAACCCGAGTGGCTGCTCTCCACCACCCTGGTGGGCACCAATATCGCCGTCGTCACCAACACCACCATGGTCACCGCCCTCATGATCCACCTCTTCGGGGATCAGGGCAGTTGGCTGGCGGTGGTGCTGGCGGCGCCCCTGATCTGGGTCTTCGGCGAGATCGTGCCCAAGAGCGTCTTCCAGCAGCGCGCCGACAGCCTCACGCCCATCGTCATCTTCGCCCTGCGCTTCTTTTCCATCCTCTTCTGGCCCATCCTGGTCTTCTTCAGCCTGGTCACCAAGCTGCTGGCCAAGCTGGTGGGCGGCACGGAACGCAACCCCTTCACCATGCGCGAGGAGATCGTCACCATGCTGAAGATGCCCGCCACCAACGATGGCGACATCCAGCCGGTGGAGAAGGAGATGATCCAGCGCCTGTTCAACTTCACCGAGACCCAGGTCGCGGACAGCATGCGGCCCCTGATCGAGGTCACGGCCATCGACAAGGAGGCGACCTGTGGCGAGGCCCGCCGCCTGGCCATCGAGACCGCCCATGCCCGCCTGCCGGTCTTCGAGGAGCGCGTCGACCAGATCGTCGGCATGCTCCATGTCCTGGATCTGTTAGGTGAACCTGATGACAAACCCATCACGGCCTTCATCCGCGAGGCCCTCTACGTCCCGGCGACCAAGAGCGTTCAGGACCTGTTGGTCCATTTCCGCCAGGCCGGCGAGGTGGTGGCGGTGGTGGTGGACGAATTCGGCGCCGCCGAGGGCATCGTCACCGTCGAGGACATCGTCGAGGAGGTGGTGGAGGACCTGAGTGACGAATACGACGCCAAGGAATCGGTTCAGAGCCGCTTCCAGAAGCTCGATGAGCGCGACTACCTCACCAGTGGCCGTACCGAGTTGACCGACATCGCCGAGACCCTGGGCATTGACCTGTCCTCGGCGGAGTACTCCACCATCGCCGGCTACATCCTGCACCGTACCGGCCGCATCCCACCCCAGGGCACCCAGATCGAGGCTGGCAAGACCACCCTGACCGTCCATCGCGCCACCCCGCGCGTCATCGAGGAGGTGCGGATTCGCTGGTCGGAGGCCTGAAGAAGGATTGAGGCGAGGGGGGGCCTCTCTCCGTTAAACTATGGCCCATGGAAATCATCATTCTGATCGCGCTGATCCTGCTCAATGGCCTGTTCGCCATGTCAGAGATCGCCCTCGTCACGGCCCGCAAGGCCCGTCTGCAAAAACGGGCCGACGAGGGTGACAAGGCGGCCCTGGCCGCCCTCCAATTGGGCGAGGACCCGACCTTCTTCCTGTCGACCATCCAGATCGGGATCACCGCCATCGGCGTGCTGAGCGGCATTGTTGGCGAGCTGGCCCTGGCAGCCCCCCTGGCGGGCTGGCTGGAGGCGCTGGGCATGTCCCCGGAGTACAGCTATGTCGGCGCGACGGCCCTGGTGGTGGTGCTGATCACCTACTTCGCCATCGTCGTCGGCGAACTGGTACCCAAACGCATCGGCCAGACCCACCCGGAGACCCTGGCGCGCCTGGTGGCCCGGCCCATCGACCGGCTGGCCAGGCTGTCCAAGCCCTTCGTGCTGCTCCTGACCCATTCCACCCGGCTGTTGTTGCGTCTGCTCGGGGTCAAGGAAGGGGCCGCCAGCCCGGTCACCGAGGAGGAGATCCACGCCATGCTGGCGGAAGGGACCAGCGCCGGGGTCATCGAGACGCACGAGCACACCATGGTGCGCAACGTCTTCCGCCTGGATGACCGCCAGATCAATACCCTGATGGTGCCCCGCGCCGACGTCGTCGTCCTCGACCTGGAGGAATCCTTCGAGGCCAACCTGGCCCGCGTCGAGGGATCGGACTATGCCTACTTCCCGGTGGTGCGGGGTGACTGGGGTGAACTGCTCGGCATCCTCAATGCCCGCCAGTGGCTCTTCAACGCCTTGCGCGGGGAACAGCGGGAACTGGCCGATCAGGTCCTGGCGGAACCACTCTTCGTGCCGGAGACCATCACCGGCATGGACCTGCTGGACAAGTTCCGCCTCGCCGCGATGCGCATGGCCTGCGTGGTCGATGAATATGGGGAGGTCATGGGCATCGTCACCCTCCAGGACCTGATTGAGGCCATCACCGGCGAACTCAGCCCCCCCGACCCGGAAACCGCCTGGGCGACTCAGCGGGAGGACGGCAGTTGGTTGCTGGACGGCCATATCCCCGTGCCAGAACTCAAGGATTGCCTGGGACTCCAGAGCGTGCCGGACGAGGAGCGGGGCCGCTACCACACCCTCAGCGGCATGATAATGCTCCTGACCGGTCGCCTGCCGGCCCTGGCCGACGTCATCACCTGGGAAGGCTGGCGCCTGGAGATCGTCGACCTGGACGGCCGGACCATCGACAAGGTACTAGCGACGCGGATCGCCCCGGACGCCGACCCCGTCAACCTCCTTCCCCCCCCGGACCAGGGTCCAACAGCGGATCAGGAGCGTCACCTACCCGCGGGGGCCTGATCCCCGCCAAGCGTTGCCACCCACCTGCCACCTGGGCTGCCATAGGTATCACAAGCCGCTGATTCTTCTATCCTCCCACCCTCGCGAGGCAAGCTTGGCGAGAGCTTTTGCCCCTCCCATCAGCGAGTCAAACTTGCGAGAGGTCTTGCCCCCTCCCCCCGGGTGGGGGAGGGTTGGGGAGAGGGGGTAATGCTTATCGCCGTTCTTGCCCTCGGCAACCGCCGGCGTCGCTCAAAGCGCCTCCTCCCAGCCGATGGACAACCGCATGGCGCAGTTGATCAGGCCCACCAGGGAGTAGGTCTGGGGGTAATTGCCCCACAGTTCGCCCGTCTCGGGGTGGATGTCCTCGGAGAGCAGGCCCAGGCGGTTGCGCCGGGCGAGTAGGGCCGTGAACAGCCGCCGCGCCTCCTCCTTCCGTCCGAGGGCGGCGAGGGCCTCGACGTACCAGAAGGTACAGATGGTGAAGGCCGTCTCCGGCCGGCCGAAGTCGTCCGCCACGCTGTAGCGCAGCAACAGGCCCCCACGCATCAACTGGGCACCGATGGCCTCCACGGTGGCGGCGAAACACGGGTCATCCGCCGCCAGGAAGTCCAGTTCACTCAGCAGGAGCAGGCTGGCGTCCAGGTGATCACCGCCAAAGGTGGCGACGAAGCAGCCCAGATCCGGGTTCCATGCCTGGTCGCTGATGGTCGCGTGCAGGCGATCGGCCTCCCGATGCCAGTGACGGGCGCGTTCCGCCAACCCCAGCCGGTCGGCGATGCGGGCCAGACGGTCGCAACCCGCCCAGCAGATGACCGCGGAAAAGGTATGCACGGCTCGAACAGGACCTGGTCCCCGGCCAGGGGCAGGCGCCGGTCGAAGAAGGCGTGGGTGGCGGCGAGGATGACGCTGCCATAGACGTCGTTCTGCACCTGGAGATGGGCCTGGTTGCCGATCCGCACCGGCCCCATGCCCCGGTAGCCCGCCAGGGCGGGGGCGATGCGCTCCTGGAGATCGGCGCGGCGGGTGATGCCATAGCAGGGCCGCAAGCGGCGGTTCTCGCTCTCCCCCACGATATCGGCGATATAGCCCAGGTACTCCTCCATGGAGCGGGTGGTCCCCAGGCGGTTGAGGGCGGTGACGACGAAATAGGCGTCCCGCAGCCAGCAGAAGCGGTAATCCCAGTTACGCTCGGTCCCCGGGGCCTCGGGGATGGAGGTGGTGAGGGCGGCGACGATCGCCCCGGTCTCCTCGAAACTGCACAGCTTGAGGGTGATGGCGGCGCGGATGACCTCGTCCTGCCACTCGAAGGGGATGGACAGGGAGCGTACCCAGCCATGCCAGTGGTCCAGGGTCCGCTCCAGAAAGGAGCGGGCGGTCTCGGCGATGCCGGCGGTCAGGCTCTCATCGGCGCCGAGGATGAAGTGCAGCGGCCGGTCGCACGTAGGCCAGGGGGGCGTCGGTGGTCAGGCGCACCGCGCCGGAGTGACTGGCGTAACGGACGTGATTGGAGCCCAGGGTCTGCTGGGGCACCTCCTGCCCATAGGCGAACCGGGGACGTACCCGCAGCCGCAGCCGCGGCAGGCCCTTGACCGGGGCGACGCGCCGCACCAGGGTGGGCGGGCGGAAGATGCGGTCGTACTGATGAAAACGGGGCGCGAAGTCGGTGACCTCCGCCACGTTGCCCTCGCTATCCTCCAGTTCGGTGACCAGCACCGCGGAGTTGAGCTGGTAGCGCTGGCGGCTGGCCGCCAGGTCCCCGGCGGATTCCACGGCGAAATAGCCGCCATTGTCCCCTTCCTGGGGCCGGTAGGGCTGGGTGCCACCAACGAGGGCGCAGAAGAGGGGATCGCCGTCCAGCCGGGGAAAGCAGCACCAGAGGATGGTGGCCCGGGCATCGATGAGGGCGGCCAGGGTACCGTTACCGATGGCGCCCAGTTCCAGAGAGGGCCGATAGTCCGCTGTCGTCATGGCAGTCTCCCGTAGTGGGATGATCAGAAGAAGTGGGCCGCGGGTGCCGGCGCCAGGTGGGCCTCCAGCCGCCCCAGCCAGTCGCGCAGGGCGGCCGGGGTCGCCAGGCGATACCGCGCCTGGGTGCCATCCCCCGTCCCGACCCGGATGGAGATCCCCCCCAGGGCATTGACGGCGGCGAAGCCATCCTCGTCGGTCAGGTCGTCACCGGCAAACACCGGGGTGCGGCCGCGGTAGGGGGGCCAGGCCATCAGGCGCCGGATGCCGGCGCCTTTACTGGCCTGGGCGGGCAGAATCTCCAGCACCTCCTTACCGGCCTGGAGCCGGTAGGCGGGCCCCAGGGCCTGGAGGAGGGCCTCCACCAGGTCGCGGGTGACGACCACCTGGTCAGGGGCCTGGCGATAGTGGAGCGCGAGCCCCCGGGGCTTGGCCTCCAGCCAGACCCCGGGCAACCCTTCCAGCCTGGCCAGTAGTTCCCTGGCCGGCCCAGCCAGTGGCAAGCGGGTCATCGCCAGGGGACCAACCTCTGCCTTGATCGGATCCTCCCCGCCGGAATCCCCTCCCCCGCCGCGTTCACCCTCCCCGGCTGCCCCAGGCAACCTGACTTGTCCCTGGGCCTCCCGCAGGGTCTGCCTTTGCCCGCCCCTCCCCTCGCCTACCGCGTAACTAGCCCTCTCCGCCCCACCGTCCGCCCGCGCGAGGCCGTAAATCCGCCCGCCCAGCCGCCACTCGGCGCCATGGGTGCCGACGGCGTCCAGTTCCCGGGGAAAGAGGCGATCGATGCCCCC
>JAGVUH010000375.1 GCA_019136395.1 Gammaproteobacteria bacterium | reverse complement strand
GGACGCGCGGCCGCCACCGCCGGGGCGGGCGTGGGCAGCAACACCAGCGCCGGCCGCGGTGCCGTCTCCACCGCCGGGGCGCGGTCCGGCGCCCGCGGCGTGACCGGCTCGGGCTCCGGGCGCAAGCCCAGCTCGTCGGGGGTGAGGTGATACTGCGCAATCGTGCGCCGCAGCTCGGCAATGACCTGGGATTTCTCCCGGACCGCCTGTTCAGCGGGCAGTTGGGTAAGGTAGTCAATAAGACAGTCCAGTTCGGCGAGATTGAGCTTGCCCATGGTTCCTCTATTGACGGATTAAGTTCACGGTTTAATGGTAGTTTGCCCCGCGCTTTTTTGTCAAAGGATGCCGTTCTTACCCGCCGCGCAGACCTGGGCTTGTCCACGGCTGTAATCCCACGCTTCTCGGCCGGTTACGGCGGCTGGAAGCGACCTGAATCGCCTGCTTTTTTATCCGGGAAACTCTGTTCGCAACCCCTTACCGTCCTGGCGTTCGCCCGGTGTTGCCGGGGCGGATGCCCCCGGATGGCGGCCGGTTACGCTCCCGCGACGCGTCATCCCGGCTATAATCGCGCTCTAAGTCCCGGCGCAAATGTCCGGCGGTCGCCTCCGCCAATGGCCCGCGCCATGTTCTGGAGAACGCCCATGGTCGATGACGCGCTTTCCCTGGCGGACCGGGTGCCGCCCCGGCGCCTGGCACGCCAGCTGGCGGACGATAAACGCCGCCTGGGCGAGCCCCTGTTCAGTCTGGCCGTCCGCCTGGCGCACGACCCGCGCCTGACCCGGTACGACTCCGAGGAGCGGCTCACGCTCGACCCCGACCCCCAGCCGGTGGCGGCGGCCTTGCTGGCCTGCCCCGCGGCGCTGCCGCTGTCGACGCGCCCCGCCGACCTGGCGGCGCACGCCGCGGCGGTGACCGCCACCATCGCGCGCCTGCACGCCGGCCGCATGGCGCGGGAGGATGCGCGGCTGCCCGCCGGGGAGATCGCGCCCCGGGGCCCCCGGTGGGGCCAGTGGCGCCTGCCGGAAGGACCCCTGGAGGAACGACTGCAACGCCGGCTGGCGGCGGAGATCACCCCCTGGCTGCGGAGGTGTTACGACTTTGACGTCACCGGCACCCTGGAGGTGCGGTTGAGTCGCGATCCCCAGGCGGTCGGCATCCGCGCCGACGTGGGCTGTGCGCGGCGGATTCCGGTGCCGCCGGCCACCGCGCACGCCGTCCGCGTGGTGCGCTATGTCCTGACGCTGCCCGGCGGCTGGTGGCGGCGCGTCAAACGGCCGGGGCTGATCCTCCTCGACGGGCAGTTGACGCTGGATGCCGAACCGCTGCCAGCCCCCCCGGACCTGGAACTGTTTGCCGTGACCACGATTCGTCAGGGGCTGCGCTACCGCCTGCACACCGCGCACCGGGTGGTGGCGCGCGATGTCGCCACCAGGATCACGGCGGTGGCCCTGGATGCGGAGCGCGCGGTGCAGCTGTTACGCCAACGCTGCCCCGCCCCCGCCGCGCGCGGGCACGGCCCGCGGGTGGTCGCGCTGCGCCGTGGAGCGGAGCGGGCGACCACCACCCCACCCCCCGCCCCGAGCGACCCGTGCCCGCGCTGACCCATCGCGCCCGCGACCTGCTGGTGGCCTACGGCAAGCGCTATCCCGACGCCTGGCGCCAATTCGACCGCTTCCGTGACGACCGGCAGGCGCTGGGGGGCTGGCCCGACACGGTGTTTTGTCCCCTGGCCGGCGCCTATGCCCTGGTGTCGGGCGGCGGTGACGCCCGCGTGCCCCTGGCGCAGATCGGCGAGGTGGCCCGGCTCGCCGCCCTCGCCGCCTGGCGGCCCACCCAGGGCATTTTCCGCTTTGATCCCGACCTGTTGGCCGCCCTGTGGACCAGCCCCCTGAGCGGCGACCTGCCGTGCGCCCTGCTCCGCTACCTGCCGGCCTGGTGCGTCTATATCGAACTGGGGGCGGCGCAACGTGCGCAGGGAGTGCACGGGATTTTCGCCCACCTGGAATACGACACCAACGATGGGGCGGAAGAGCTGCGGCTGCTGATCGATACCGACACGGAGCTGTTGCCCCTCCCGCTGCCGCTCGGCCCCTGGACCCTGGCCGAGGCGCTGGAGCGGATGGCGGCCAAGGCCCAGCCGCATGCGCAGCGGTTGGGCTTGCCACCCTTGTACACGCACATCGACCCGGCAGCGACCGCCTGGCTCGAACCCCTGGTCTCGCTGGTGCTGTATCTGTGCAGCGCTGAGGCCGATTACGTGCGCCCGCCGCTGCCGGTGGCGCGCCAGACCAAGCGCGGTCCACGGCTGTTTCCGCCCGAGCAGCCCCAGGCGTGGGCGGTGGGGGTGCGGATTGGCGCTGCCTTACGCGCCGGCGCGCCGGCGGCGCGGGACGATACGGGAACGGCGGCGGGCACGGGCTCCCGTCCCCGCCCGCATCTGCGCCGCGCCCACTGGCATGGCTTCTGGTCCGGTCCGCTCAGCGGCGAACGCACTTTCAAGGTCAAGTGGCTACCCCCAATCCCCGTGAATCTGGCGCCGGGCGCGGACCTGCCGGCGGTGGTGCACCCAGTGCGCGCCCCGCTGGCGCGGGACTAAGTCCACCGCCCGCCGGGGCGCCGGCCGCCCTTGATCAGACGCCTGCCACCCGCATCTCTTACCGGTACCTGGCGGGTGCCGCCGGGCGCGCACCCGCCACGCGTGGGATCGGCGCCGAACCCGTTGGCACGGCGCCTTTCTTCGTGATCGCAGGGGTATATGCATGCAGCAGTTACCAGTTTGTGCGGAAAGCCCCGGCGTTCAGGCCGGGGATGGATAGCGCGGAGTCCGTAGGACTCCTTTTCTGCCGTCAAGCTAGTGTCGCCTGCTGCTCAATGTATTGGCGAATGATGCTGATCGGAGCGCCGCCGCAAGAGGACGCGAAGTAGGAAGGCGACCACAGCGCGCCCTTGTAGTAGAAGCGTTTGGCGATGTCTGGCCTTTCTTTTCGCAGCACGCGACTGGATGCGCCTTTCAAACTATTGACCAAGGCGGACACCGGCACTTTCGGCGGATAGCTGACCAGCAAATGCACATGGTCACTCTCGCCGTCCATTTCGACCAGTTGCGCCTCGAAGTCGTTGCAAACCTTGGCAAACAGTTCGCGCAGCCTGTCGATAGCTGCGGAGTCGAATACTTTGCGCCGATACTTCGCCACAAAGACCAAATGGACGTGCATGTTAAAAACACAGTGTCGTCCGCGCCTAATGTCGTTGTTTTCTTCCATAGACCAAAATATACTATGCGACATGCAACGGCTTCAAGCCTACCGATTCGAGCTACAGCCAAACGGCGAACAGCAGCGCAACATGCGCCGCTTTGCCGGTTCGTGTCGGCACGTCTACAACAAGGCGCTGGCGTTGCAGCAGGAGCGGCACGAGGCGGGAAAAAAGAAGCTCGGCTACGCCGCTCTATGCAAGGCGCTCACCGAATGGAAGGCACAACCGCAAACGCTCTGGCTGAACGAAACTCCCAGCCAAGCCTTGCAACAGGCGCTCAAAAATTTAGAACGCGCCTGCCAAAACTTCTTCGAGAAACGCGCCGACTTCCCGCGCTTCAAGCAGCAAGGCGTATCAGACAGCTGCCGTTATCCGCAAGGCGTCAAACGCGATCAGGCTAACTGCCGCCTCTTCCTGCCGAAGCTGGGCTGGTTGCGCTACCGAAACAGCCGTGACGTGTTGGGCGAGGTCAAGAACGCGACCGTCAGCCAGTCAGGCGGCAAGTGGTTTGTCTCGCTCCAGACGGAGCGCGAAGTCGATCAGCCTTTGCCAAACGGCGAGGCAGTCGGTATCGATATGGGCATTGCCCGTTTCGCCACGCTGAGCGACGGAAGTCACATCGAACCGCTCAATTGCTTCAAGAAACATCAGCAACGGCTGGCACGCTATCAGCGTGCCATGAGCCGCAAAGTCACATTCAGCAACAACTGGCAGAAGGCGAAAGCCCAGGTTCAGCGCATTCACACGCACATCGCCAACGCCCGCAAAGACTTTCTGCATAAAGCTTCGTGCCAGATCAGCCAAAACCACGCCATGATCGCCATCGAAGATTGGCAGGTTCGGAACATGTCCAAGTCGGCCAAGGGCAACAGCGAACAGCACGGCAAGATGGTGAAACAGAAGTCAGGCCTGAATCGGTCGATCCTCGATCAGGGGTGGAGCGAATTTAGGCGGCAACTGGAATACAAGTCGGCATGGAATGGCGGCTTCGTCGTCGCCGTGCCGCCGCAATACACCAGCCAGACTTGCCCGTGCTGTGGGCATGTGTCGAAAGACAACCGGCAGACGCCAGCCCGGTTTGAGTGCCTTGAGTGTAGCTTTGAAGAAAACGCCGATCTCGTCGGTGCCATCAATATCCTAGCGCGAGGACATCGCGTGTTAGCCTGTGGAGAGTCGGTGCAGTCGGGCCGCTCGGTGAAGCAGGAACCCGCCGAAGCAACTCAGGCGATTGCCGCCTGTGTGCCGTAGGAATCGCCGTCCTTCAGGGCGGCGAGGATGTCAAACGCCTCCCTCCGGGTGATGAGCCTGTTGGCGGCCCTGACGCCACTGCGGGTGGGTGCTGAGCCGCCGGCGGGGCCGGACGATGCGTTGGGGACGGCGGGATTTTTTACCGATTTGGCGGGCGATACCGCCGTCCGGGAGCGGGCGCGGCAGGAGGCGGCCGCCCAGGCCCAAGAAGCCCTGCGGGATCAGCCGCCCGGCACCGGGGTGGTGATGCACCTGCAGATTTATCGGGAAAGGGCGCCCGAAAGCGCATTTCAGCCCCAGGACGCTCAGGTTTTTCAGGGCGGGATGGGTTCCGGTAAGACGGAGGCGATCCGGGCAGGCGAGAATCCCGCTGTGCATCCCGCCCGGTTTGACCGGGAACGGGTTGGCGGCGAACGGATTTATTTCGAGAAGCAACCGGATAATTCGCTGCGCCAGGAACGGGTGACCCGCTCGGAAGTGGAGCGGGTGCAGCAGGACCCCAGGGATACCGCGCCGCCTGCCCCTGCCCTGCCCCCGCCCGCCGCGGCACCCGCGCCCGCGCCCAGCGCGCCCCTGCGCCTGGAGCGGGACACCATCGACCTGTTCCCCGCCGAACCGCGGGTGATTCCCCGCGAGACCTGGGAGGCCTTCGAGCGATCGCAAAAGACCGGTTGACCCCGCTGCGGGCGGGCCCGGCCGCCCGTGGCGCTCAGGCGCTGCTCACCGCAGGGTCGGCGGCGCGAGGCGCGTCATCGATCTCCTCCCTCCGCGCCGCGCCCGGGTCGAGGTCATCGGCTGTGACGGGCGGGGTGGCGCGGAGCAGCCGGTCGCGGATCCGGGCCTCGATCGCCCGCGCCAGGTCCGGATGCTCACGCAGGTACTGGCGGGCGTTGTCCTTCCCCTGGCCGATGCGCGTGCCCTGATAGCTGTACCAGGCGCCGGCTTTATCGACCAGCTCCTGCGCCACCCCCAGTTCGATGATCTCCCCTTCGCGGGAAATGCCTTCGCCATAGAGCAGGTCGAAGGTTGCCTGGCGGAACGGCGGCGACACCTTGTTCTTCACCACCTTGACCTTGGTCTCGGTGCCGACGATCTCCTCGCCGCGCTTGATCGGGCTGCCCTTGCGAATGTCCAGGCGCAGGGTGGCGTAGAATTTCAGCGCATTCCCGCCGGTCGTGACCTCGGGCGAGCCATACACCACGCCAATTTTCATGCGGATCTGGTTGATAAAGATCACGATCGCGTTACTGCGCTTGATATTGCCGGTCAGCTTGCGCAGCGCCTGCGACATCAGGCGCGCCTGCAGGCCGACATGCGCATCGCCCATCTCGCCCTCGATCTCCGCCTTGGGGGTCAGGGCGGCCACGGAGTCAATGACGATCATGTCCGTGGCCCCGGAGCGCACCAGCATGTCGGTGATCTCCAGCGCCTGTTCGCCGGTGTCGGGTTGCGAGATAAGCAGCTCCTCGACCTTGACCCCCAGCTTGGCGGCATAAACCGGGTCGAGCGCATGCTCGGCGTCGATGAATGCACAGGTGCCGCCGGCGAGCTGGCATTGGGCGATGGCGTGGAGGGTGAGCGTGGTCTTGCCCGAGCTTTCAGGCCCGTAGATCTCGACGATGCGGGATTTGGGCAGGCCGCCGACGCCGGTGGCGATATCCAGGCCCAGCGAGCCACTCGAGATCGTCTCGAGGTTGGTCAGGCCGCCAGCGTCGCCCATGCGCATGATGGCGCCCTTGCCAAAATGTTTCTCGATTTGCGCGAGCACGGTCAGCAGTGCTTGTTTGCGATGTGCGTCCATGGTCCTCAATGCCGAAACAGGCCCGATCGTCGCGATCAGGCGGATTTAGGTTCTATTCGGGGTGCAGCGGCCTGCCGCCGCCGCCCGCCTTGGGCGACCACCCGGAGGTGACCGCTTAAAACCACTGCCGTCCGCCCGGAGGGGGACCGGTATAGCACGTCGCGGGAGCGGCCGGGGCCGCGTCCGGGGGGTCCGGTTGTCCGGTGGCCAGCGGCCATAAAAACACTCCGCCCAGTAGCGCCATGACCTGCGAATGGCGCAAGGCCAACGCGCGACCCTCGGCGGCGCTGGCCGCCTGACCGATGACATAGCGCGAGCCGGCATGGGGATTGGCCAGCAGGCTGTGCAGCCGCGCCGCCGGGGTGGCGCCCAGGCCGGGCACCAGCTGCCCCCGCCGGCTCGTCACCACATGCTCGCCGTCCACCTCCACCAACCAGAAATCCCGGCGTCCCGGAGTAGCGGTGAGCAGCGGGCCTTCGGCGTAATTGCGAAATTGGACCGCAGCCGGCGGCACCGCCAGCGCCGGCGCCATGCACAGCCGCAGGGGGCGCCCGGCGGCCGGCCCCGGACGGGCGCCGGTGCGGCGCAGCGCCCGGCCGTGCCCCGGCGG
>JAGVUH010000444.1 GCA_019136395.1 Gammaproteobacteria bacterium | reverse complement strand
GCGGGGCAGCACATCTGGCCGGCCAGCGAGCGCATCCAGCGCCTGCGGCGCAACCTCCTGGAGCTGGTGCTGTCGGATTACCCCGCCGACCGCGTCGCCCCCGCCCCCGGCCGGTTGCCGACCGAGTTCCAGCGCGTCCTCACCGCCCTCGGCACGCCAGCGGTCCGCTATCCTCCCGGCGCCCGCCACCCGGCGCCGCCCCCGGATCTCGGCCATCCCTACATCAAGGCCGATATGGCCGAGTGCATCGGCTGCTTCCGCTGCGTGCGCGCCTGCGATGAGCTTCAGGCCGGCCAGGTGCTGGCGGTGGCCGGGCGTGGCCTGGCGGCCCGGGTCATCGTCGGGGCCGACCAGACCTTCGCCGACTCGCCCTGCGTCGCCTGCGGCGCCTGCGTCCAGACCTGCCCGACCAACGCCCTTAGCGACCGCTATGGCACCAAGACCGCGCCCCACGACCGGCGGGTGCGCACCGTCTGCACCTACTGTGGCGTCGGCTGCAATCTGGAGGTCAGGGTTCGGGATGGTGCCATCCAGGGCATCGAAGGCGCCGAAGACGCCGCCGTCAACCGCGGCCACACCTGCATCAAGGGCCGCTTTGCCTTTGAGTTCCATCACCATCCCGACCGTCTGACCACGCCCCTCATCCGCCGCCAGGGGCGCCAGGGGCCACTGGAGCCGGCCACCTGGGACGAGGCCCTGGACTATGCCGCCCGCCGCTTCCGCGAGATCCGTGATCAATACAGCCCCGACGCCCTGGCCGGCATCTCCTCGGCGCGCTGCACCAACGAGGAGAACTATCTGATGCAGAAGTTCTTCCGCATCGTCATCGGCACCAACAACATCGACGGCTGCGCCCGAGTCTGCCACGCCCCTACCGCCCTGGGCATGCAGTGGACCCTGGGCACCGGTGCCGCCACCAACTCAGTGGCGGACCTGGCACGGACCGCCTGCCTGCTGGTCATCGGCGCCAACCCCACCGCCGCCCACCCGGTCACCGGTGCCCGGATCAAGGCCCTAGCCCAGCGCGGCGTGCCCCTCATCGTCATCGACCCCCTGCGCACCGAGCTGGCGCGCCTGGCCCGCTATCACCTGCGCCCGCGGCCGGGGACCAATGTCGCCGTCCTCAACCTCCTGGCCCGCGCCATCCTCGACGCCGACCTCATCGACCGGGACTTCATCTACCGCCGCACTCAGGGCTGGGAGGCCTTCGCCGCCCACCTGCGCACCCTGGACATCGCCCGCCTGGTGGCAGTCTGCGGGGTCGACTACGACCTCATCCAGGCCGCTGCCCCGCCCCGGCGGCCATGGAGTTCCACGGCCTGGGGGTGACCGAGCACTGGCAGGGCACCAAGGCCGTGTCCCTGATCACCGCCCTGGCCCTCATGACCGGCAATCTCGGCAAGCCCGGGGCCGGGGTCAACCCCCTGCGCGGTCAGAACAACGTCCAGGGTGCCGCCGACATGGGCGTCCAGCCCCACCAGGGGCCGGGCTACCTGGCGGTTGACGACCCCCAGGTCCAGGCCCGCTACCAGGACTTTTATGGCGTCCCCTGGCCGGGCACGCCCGGCTACAAGATCCCGGAGATGTTTGCCGCCAGCACCCGCGGCGATCTCAAGGCCCTGTGGATCATGGGCGAGGACCTGCTGCGCACCGACCCCAACACCTGCCAGGTGCGCCACGCCCTCTCCGGCCTGGACTTCCTCATGGTGCAGGAGCTGTTCCTCACCGACACGGCGCGCCTGGCGGACCTGGTCCTGCCCGCCGCCTCCTTCTTCGAGAAGGAGGGCACCTTCACCAACGCCGAGCGCCGGGTGCAGCAGGTCCAGCGGGTCATCGAGCCCCTGCCAGGGACCAAGCCCGACGGCCAGATCGTCGTCGAGCTGATGAACCGGCTGGGCTATCCCCAGGCGCCCTACTCCGCCCCGGACCTGCTAAAGGAGATCGCCGCCATCGTCCCCTTCTTCCAGGGCGTCCGCTGGGAGGAGCTGGGCGCCGACGGCAAGCAGTGGCCGGTGGCGGCGGACGGCGCCGACACCCCCATCCTGCACCTCGGGTCCTTCAAGCGCGGCCTGGGCCGCTTCCAGCCCTGGGACTTCGAAGAGACGGCGGAGCTGACGGCCCACGGCCGCGACTACCCCTACATCCTCACCACCGGCCGGCGGCTGGAGCACTACAACAGCGGCACCATGACCCGCCGCACCCCCAACGCCGAGCTGGTGCGGGAGGACCTGCTCTACGTTCACCCCGAGGACGCCCGGGCCAAGGGCATCGTCGCCGGCGACCTGGTGCGCCTGATCTCCCCCCGGGCGGAGACCCTGGTCAAGGCGACCCTGTCCGACCTGGTCAGTCCCGGCGTCCTCTACACCAGCTTCCACCTCACCAGCGACGTGGGGGACGAGTTCACCCTCACCCCGGAGTTCAAGGTCGTGGCCGTGGATTTCGCCCGTGCCGAGCCGACGGACCTTGGGCCATCGCTCCGCCCCCGCGCTTGAACAAGACTGATGGTAGCGGTTTGCGCGGCTTGGACATGACATGCCAAGGCCGCCCGCGGGCGGCCTTGGGGTGGGGGGGCCCCTTTCGGTGAGGCCTTAGGCCTGATCAGCCCAGGCACCAGGGATCAGGGATCAGGGTGCAATGCGCGTGATGTAGACCCCCGCCATACCGTCTTCTTCGCTGCCACCGGCCACCACCATCTTCGCGCTCACCGCCAGCCAGTCCCCGCGCAGGCCCTCGCGCTCCAGACCCAGCTCAGTCACGATGGCACCGACCGGGGCCTCGGGATCGAGCAACTGGCCATCGGTGCGATTGTCGACCAGGGTGACGGCCGCCTGCCCCGGCTCCGGGCTGAGATAGACCCCGAGGAGGTTGCCGCTCACGGCCTTGAAGGCCGTGCCGGTGCCTGAGACGGCGACGAACGCCGACGAACGCCAGCGGGCGGGTTCGCCATCATCGTCGCCGCCGTCCTCCCCTTCGCCGACGCCGGGGACCATGCCCGAGAAGTTCCAGAACACAACGGTGTCCGGTTAAGGTCATAGGTAAGCCGTCAACATAGGCCCTAGCTCGCGTTCATAGAGCCCAGGAGAGGCTGGTTTGAGGAAACAGTGTTTCAGGAACCGTAGGAC
>JAGVUH010000177.1 GCA_019136395.1 Gammaproteobacteria bacterium | reverse complement strand
ACCCCAGCGGCATGCCAATACTGGGGCAGGCTGTAGGGGGCGAAGTCGGCGCCGCCGGTGGTGCCACTGCGCCGGTCGATACTGTTGTGGGGTTGGGCATGGAGGCGGGTCAGGGTGTTGCCCGTCAAGTCCTGGGCGGCCAAGACCTGGGCGTCGCTGCGGCACTGGTCGAGCCACTGGGTCAGGGGTTGGTCGAAGGCCCCGGTGGGCAGCCAGCGCAGGCGTTTGACGGCCTTGCGATCCTGATCACCGGTCAGGGTGAACCGGTGCAGGGGCCAGGCGGGCCGGGGGAGATGGCCCTGGGGCAAGGCATCCGAACACACGGCGAAGGGCTGACCTTGGGTGTAACCCGTCAGGAGGTCCCGCAGCCGGTCCTCGCCATGGCGGTTGCGCACCGCCCAGCACAGGTGGCCGAAGAGGGTATCGCCCTTGAGCGGCCCGCCGAAGGCCGACAAGGGCGTGAGTGTGACGCATAGGCTCCGCATCCGCGTGTCTCCTCTGTAGCGGGGTGAATGGCTCCGTTCAGGCCGTGGTGGCGGCCAGGCGCTCCATGAGCGAGTCCCCGTCCAGGGTCAGGCGGGTGAAGCGCAACTTGCCGTAGCCCCGGGAGCCGGAGCCGCCCAGGCCGGTCAGTTCCAGCAGGCGCAAACCGCGCAGCAGGTCGTCGAGCAGTTCCTCGCCGTCCACCACCTTGAGGGTGAGGCGGAAGTCGAAGCGCGCCCCGGCGGGGACCCGTTCGGTGTTGCGCGGATGCTCGGCGACGCCGGCGATGCGGTCGATCATGTTCTCCATCTTGGTCTCGGTGAGGAGCAGGTTCTTGTCCTGCATCTCCTTGACCCAGGCGGGGTCCAGGGCGCAATCCCAGAAGGCCAGGCGGGTGGGGCCGATCTCGGCGACCAGCTTGTCGTCCTTACCCGCGCCTTCGGGGGCACCGCCGAAGAGCTTGAGGATGGCCCGCCCCTGGCTGGCGGCCGCGCAGTTGAGCTTGGGCAGGTGCCGGAAGCCCAGGGGCTTGCCCTCGGCGATGGCGACCACGCCGGCGCGCCACTCCAGCAGGCTGCGCATCTTGCCCTTGAGGCTGGAGCCGGGGATGTAGGGTTCGCCGGTGACCGGATTCTTGATGACCGGATTGTCGGTGCCGCCGATGTGCATCTCGGCGTTGCCACTGCCGATGTGCAGACCGGAGACGAGTTCGATCTGGCCCTGGATATCGCTGATATTGGTCAGTTGCATGGTGGTTCTCCTGTGTCAGCCGCTCGGCCGTTCCGCTTTGTAGAATCCCAAAAAGGCTTCGAAAAAGAGTTTGAAGTTGCGCAGGCTAGCCGGGTCCTGCACCTGCTTGAGGCCGTGGGCCATGAAGTCGACGAAGGTCCGGTTGACATGCTTACGCCCCTCGGCATAGGCGGCCTTGGCGTTGAGCATGCGAATGAAGGGCAGGTAGTCGGCGAAGCGCTCCGGGTTCTGGCGGGCCTTTTCCTCCCACATCACCAGTTCGTCGTAGAACTGGCGGATCTGCGCCGGCTTGTTAGCGAAGCGGTCCGAGTCGTTGATTTCCTTGGCCACGCGCTGGGCAATACCATCAAAGAGGTTCGGATTGAGGGCCTTGCCCTCCGCCGGGCAGAGGTCGATGTCGGTGGTATTGAGGGGCGGGATCTCAGGCCTGCCGCCTTGGGGGCGATTGGCGCCCTGATTTTGATAGCCACCGCGATTCGGCGGAAAGCCGCCTCGATTTGGTTGAAGTCCCATGGTTCGTCTCCGTCTCAGTGTCGATGGTGATAGAGGTGGGTGAAGAGGGCGACCTTGAAGGCGCGGCCGTGGCGGGCGATGGCCTGGCCCAAGGAAGCGCCCAGCCGCTGTTGCCACTCGCGCCGTTCGCGGTCATCGAGGCGGCGGTTGGCCTCCAGCATGCGCCAGGTGCGATAGGCGAAGCGCGAGTTCCACAGGGCGCTTTCCACTCGGGGCTTTGGTCCCTTGAGGTCGCCGGCCATGTCGGCCAGGTACTGCAAACCGTAGAGGTAGCCGGTGCTGAGGGGTAATGCCCGCTCGCGGCGGTGCTGGTCCAGTTCCTCCGCCAGGGCGATGAGAGCGGTGAAGTCCTCCCAGCCCAGGGTCTGGCCGAAGCAGGTGACGGCGTCCTTGACCAGGCGCCCGTCGTCGTCCCGGCGGTCCTTGGCGCGGTCCAGGTCTTGCTCGGCCAGTTCGCCCATGTGCCGCACGGGTAGGCCAGGCTTGGTCATGGCCAGACCGGCGGAGAAGTGGATGTCCGGGTTGTGGGCGACAAAGCGGGTGAAGGCCTGGCGCATGTCCTGGGCCAGGCGAATGGTGCCGCGCCAGGGGCCGATGAGGAAGAAGTCGTCACCCCCGGCGAAGACGGTGTAGGTGCTGGGGGCAGCCTTGGCGCAGTGCCAGGGGAGCCAGACGGCGAAGAAGGCGTTCAACTGGCGCGACAGGCCGGCCATCTTGGCGAAGCTGGGCTGGGCCAGGCCGGACTGGAAGATGGCGCCCAGGTTATCCACGTCGCCCTTGAGGGTCATGAGGGCCTCGGTGCCGGCATAGCCGCCGTCCTCCTCGATCCAGCGGTCGTCGCAGGCGAGGTGCTCGAAGGTCTTGGGCTCCTGGGGGTGGGGGTCGAAGTTGCCCTCCGCCAGCAGGCGCGCCGGGTAGCGGCCGGCGGTCCAGGCGTTCTGCTCGCCGAACCGGGGGACATAGGCGTTGATGAAGCGGCGGGCATAGCCCTGGAACAGGGGCTCGTCGCCAGCCTGGGGCAGGCCGAAGTCCCAGGCGCGGCGCAGGCGCCCATCACGGGCGATGGGGCCGAAGCGGCCACTGGTCTCCTCGTCGGCGGTGAACTGGATGTGGTAGCCGAACAGGGGCAGGTCGAGCCCCTGGCCGAGGGGGCTGGTGGTGATCAGCACCCGCTCGCGGTGGGCGAGCTGTTCGCCGACCTTGATCTGGTCCGCGGCCAGGGCGCTGACGTAGCGGCCGGTGTCGCCCAGGGGCTTGATCGCCGGGGAGCGCCCGTCGACGGCGCACTCGCCTTTGTCCGGGTCGAAGCGCGCCAGGAAGTCGGCGAAGATCGGGGCCGGGGGCTGGGCGCCGCAGAGGTCGAGACGGCGCGCCTTGGCCTCGGCGAGGGCCTCGAACAGGCGGCGCATGAGGTTGGCGAAGGGGGCCGGGGGCGTTTCGGTCTGGGACGGGTCCTTGCCCTTGCCGTGGTGGGTATCCTTGCCCTGATTCTTGCCACTGACGGTATCCGTGCCAGTGCCTTTGCGGCTGCGCAGGAAGTCATTGCACGCGGCGGGTATCCAGGCCAGGCCGATGCCGGATTGACCAAAACTGTGCGCCAGGAACCAGGTGTCGAATTCGGCCTGGGCGGCCTGGAGCTGGGCGACCGTCGCCGGGGTATTGGGGGCAACAATGAGGAACTTGCCGGCAGCATTGATGACCTGGCTGGTGGGGGGCAGGCCCAGGCGATCCAGAAGATGCAAGGCCGCGCACTCGGTGAGCAGGGAGACGTAGAAGGACCGTCCGCGCAGGAGCTTGGCGGCGCGGCGTTGGGTCTCGCCGCCGGTGGCGAAGATGAAGTCCTGGATGCCGAAGAAGTCGCCCTGGATGAGCAGAAGCTTCTGTTCGTCCCAGTCCGGGCGGGTGAAATCCGCCAGGCGGTGGCGCACCTGGGCGGGGTCGTCACCGCGGTCGTGGTGGTAGCGCCAGAAGGCGGCGGCCAGGGCGGCGGTGGTCCGGGAGTGGTCGTAGAGGGACACCTCCGGGCGCACGCCAAAGGCGGTGGCCGCCGGGATGGCCTGGGTGTAACAGGCCCAGGCGGCGTCGAAGTGGTCCAGCCACAGGGGCCAGTTGGCGCGGTGGCTGGCGGGGATCTTGGTCACGGCCTGGGTGAATTCGTCCCACAGGGCACGGTATTCGGCCTGGGCGGCGGCGTTGTCGTTGCGCTCGTAGCCCTGGGCCTTGACCGGGAACAGGGCTGCGGGGGACAGGGGGCGGAGGGGGTAGCGGTAATGCCAGTCGCCGCGCTGGGCGCTGGTGGTGCCGTCCAGATGGATGGCCTCGAAGAGGGTGAGCTGACGGGCGGTGTAATGGTTGCGGCCCGTCTCGGTCTGGTCCTCGGCGTTGTTGTAGCGCTCGAACTCCTCGCGCTCGAAACCGGAGGCGACGCGGTCGGCGGTAGCCACCAGCCATTGCAGGTAGGTATCCGGCTGGTGATGGCGGGCGGCGGCGTTGACCATGGAGTCGTCCACGTCGCGGTCGCCCCAGGCGGCGAAGGGGGTCACGTCGGGGCCGAGCAACTCGGGGAAGGCGGCCTCCAGGCCATCCCAGGCGAGGGCGGTATAGGCGGCATGCTTGTGGCTGTACCAGACCCGGCCACCGGTCTCCTGGCGCCGGCAGTAGAGCTGGACATGGGTGTCCAGGCGGTCTGTTGGCACCTCCAGCCGGTCACGCTCGGCGAACTTGCCCAGGTCGTGCAGGTAGGCGCAGAAGGCGAGACGGGTGGTGGCGTCGAGCAGGGGATGCGGGTCCATGGTCACTCTCTCGGTCCGATGGGGGGTGATTGATCAGGATCGGTCATGCGGGACGGGTGGCGGGATTCTCCGCCCGGTTGGGGGTGTCCGGCTCAGCCCGCAAGCTTGTGGTGGGGTCGAGGGTCCCGTAACGGATAGCCTCGGGGGCCAGGTTCACCCCATAACGGGTCTTGGGGCGCTTGCCCTCGGCCTGGATCAGGTAGGGCGCGGCCAGTGCTCGCCCGAGGGCCTCTTCTAGCAGGGTGTTGACACGGGACTTACGCTGGTCGAAGTAGGCGGCCTCCATGCCTTCGGCCAGGGCGGTCTCGATGCGCTCCATCTCGCCGGCGTAGTTGCTGACGATCTGGCGGTACTCGGCGAGGAAGGCCTGGTCGAGGCCCTCTGCCCCCCGGCGGACGAAGCCCTTGCCCTGGCATTGGCGCCTGGCCATGAGGCTGTAAAAGGCCAGATCGACGGGGGGCAGCTCCACCAGTTCCCCCGCGGCGGTCAGGCGCCGACCGGGCAGGTCGATGACCAGCGCCGGCGGCAGCAGGGCGCGCTGGGCGGCGGCGACGGTCTGACCGAAGCTGGCGGCGCCGGTCAAGAGGCGGTTGTTGAGTTCGTCGCGCAGGCGGACGAAGGGGATCTCGGCCAGGGTGACCTGAGCATCCCGGGTGTCGGCCAGTTTGTTGTCGCGCAGGACGATGACCCGGTTGTAGGGGGTGGGGTAATAGAAGTCCGGGCAGCCCTCGAAGGGTTCGCTGACCAGGACGTGGGACAGGCAATCCTGGGGGCGGCCGAAAAGGCTCAGGGCGTAACCCAGGTAGTAGCCCATGGTCTTGCGTCCGCCGGCGATGGAGACGTGCAGGGCGGCGGTAGGGTCGGCGGTGAAGTGGCGGACCAGCTCGGTGATGGTGTCGGCGGCGCGCTGGTTGTCCGCCGGCGTGCGGATGTCACTCAGCGGCTGGCCCTGGGCGTCCACCAGGGTGTGGATGTGGCTGACGTCGAAGCGGATTGCCGGGAGGGCGTAGTCTTCACAGAGGCGATAAAACCAGCCGGGCTCATCGCTCAACAGGCCCAGGCGGGCAGCTTCGGCGCCCTCGTGGGTGGTGAGCAGGTGGATGTCGGTGGGGATGAAGGCCGGTTGGCGCTGGACGGCCAGGGCATAGAGGGTTTCCGTGATCACCTGGGGGGTGAGCCCGGTCACGGCGAGGAGAATCCGGCGCGGATAAGGATGATCCGTCATGGCGTCCCTTTTTTGTTATTAGCACGATGTTACCCGCCGGCTAGCGGGGCGGTAAAGAACCGCGTCGTCCTTGTCTCCCTGGCGGGTCCTGGTGAGTCCTGGCAGATCAGCGCCCGCGGTTCAGGGGGAAGCATGCCCCAAGGCTGGCGGGCGTGCCGGGCCCGCAAGCTTGTGGCAGACCGGCGGGGCCGCTACTACGAAACGAAGCCAACTTCGAGCGTGCCGGGGTCGCAAGCTTGTGACGGACCGGCGGAGCCTCTACTACGAAACGAAGCCAACTTCCCGGACGCTGCTTGTCGCGAATCGCTGCCAACACCCTGGAGGGGACTTACTACGAAACGAAGCCAACTTCGAGGCGGTAGGCACCCAGGCCGAAGGTGGTGCCCTTGCCGATGTGGACCCATTGTCCCCACCACAGGGCGGGCCACAGGGTGGCGAGTTCGAGACCGCTCAGCTCGAACGTACCCAGGAGGCCGCCCAACTCCATCAGGGTATTCTGGCGGGAGGAGTAGCGGGTCCATTCATGCCAACGTAACTGGGGCTGGGACAGCAAGACCGTCTTGGCCGGTGCATAGAACCGGGGCCAAGCCAGTGGCTCGGGGTTGCCGCCATGATGGCTGGCGAGCAGGTGCAGTCGGCCAACGAGGCTGAAGAGGAAATCCTCCGCGGTGAAGCGCTCCGGACTGGTGAGGTGTCCATGGCGCTTGAGCCGCAGCGGGGTGAGCAAGCGCACTCGGACTCGCTCCGGGGCGGGAGGCGTGGAGACGGCGGCCAGGGGCAAGGGCGTGTACCGTCCCTCTTTGGCGCTGTAAACCGGTTGCCAGTCGCCGCTGCCCGGTTGCCGCTCCTGTAAGAGACGCACGACGCTGAAACGTGCTTGGTTCTGCCCCAGGCCACGGTTCCCGGCCAGCTGGAGGGCGTGAATCAGGTAAGGCACCTGGCGGAGGGCCTCGCCGAGCAAGGTCATGCCCAGGGAAAGGGTAGACCCGGGGGGGTATTCCCGGGGAGCGCGGGGGTCGATTTCCAGGACGTAGGGCCGCGGTGGCGCGGCGAAGCGTTGGTCCTGTTGGCCAGCGGGGGCCTGGGGCTCGAAGAGGCGGGTATAGACGCAGTGCTCCAACAACAGGCAACCGGCGCAGGTGCGGGCGCGGGTGACGCAGGCGGCCTGACGCAGGCCGTGCCCCAGCACCCCGCGCCAGGCGGAGCCGGCA
>JAGVUH010000616.1 GCA_019136395.1 Gammaproteobacteria bacterium | reverse complement strand
ACCCTGGGCGGGGTGCGGGTCATCGAGCATCATGAGACCCCGGGCCTCGGGGACAAGATCGAGGAACGCAAGAACGACTGGATCAAGGTCCAGTTCGACGGCAAGGGCCTGGGCCAGCCGGCGGAGGAACGCTGGCTGGTGAAGCGTGACGGCGGGGACTTCGATCAATTTACCGGCGCGACCATTACACCCCGCTCCATCGTCAAGGCGGTGAAGAATTCCCTCAAGTTCGTTGCCCGCGAGGGCGCGGCCCTCTACGACCGTCCCGCCCTGGCCGCCGAGGCGACGAGCAAGGAGGCCTCCTGATGGCGAATCCCTCTTATGGGTCCCTCATCGGTGACGGCCTCTGGCGCCAGAATCAGGCCCTGGTCGCCCTGCTGGGTCTGTGCCCCCTCATGGCCACCACCACCTCGGCGACCAATGGCCTGGGCATGGGGCTGGCGACCACCACGGTGCTGATCCTGTCCAACCTGGTCATCTCCCTGATCCGCAACCTGGTGAGTCCGGTCGTCCGCCTGCCAGTGTTCGTGCTGGTCATTGCCGCCTTTGTGACGGCGGTGGAACTGGTGATGCAGGCCTATCTTGGGCTCTTCATCCCCCTTATCGTCACCAACTGCATGATCCTTGGCCGCGCCGAGGCCTTCGCCTCCCGCCACGCCCTGGCCCCCGCCCTGGTGGATGGCCTGGCGATGGGCATCGGCTTCACCCTGGCCCTGACGCTACTGGGCGCCATCCGGGAGTTCCTTGGCCAGGGTACCCTCTTCTACCAGGCCGATCTCCTCTTTGGGGAGGCCGCCAGCATCCTGAGCCTGTCGATGGGCGAGGGTTTCCACGGCGCCCTGCTCGCGATACTGCCGCCCGGGGCCTTCATCGCCTTGGGCCTGTTGATCGCTTTGAAGAATGTGATCGACAAGGCCCTGGCGCGCCGCAAGGCCGCGTCCGCCCTGAGGGCCGCCGTCGGTCCGCAAGGGGGCCTGGCCCTTGGCGGGTGAGGAGGCTCTCCGCTCTCACCGCTGGTCCGGAACTGGCCAGCCATGGTTGAGCCCCCCCTCCGCAAGGTCAGTTCCGGGCGTAAATCAGTAGAAGCTGATGGATGCTTTCTCAGTCAGTCAGTCAGTCAGTCAGTCAGTCAGTCAGTCAGTCAGTCAGTCAGTCAGTCGGTCAGTCGGTCAGTCGGTCGCCGATGGAAGGGGGATGGCAATCGGGTAAGGGCCTTACCCAAGGTCTGGCCTTGGCCTTAGGCTTGGGCCTGGGGATGCGTCGGTTGAGCCCCTTTCTGAGGCTGATCCTGGCGGGGGTGCTCAGCCTTGTACCGATGCTGGGGGTGGCCAGCCCGGCGGAACCCGCCCCCGTGCCCGCGCCCATGCCGGTCAGGCATCTCATCCTCTTCATCGGCGATGGCCGCAACCTCGCCGATGACATCGCCACCAGCCGCTATCTCTTTGGCCAGGACGAGGGTCTCTCCTACCAGCGCCTGCCCTACCGGGGTCAGGTGGCGACCTGGGACATCACCACCTACGACCGGTACGCGGCCGAGGCGGGCGCGGCGCCCTATGATCCCCAGGCCATCGAGCCCCGGCTGGGCTATGACTGGACCCTGGGCGGCCGGGCCTCCTATCCCCGGGATGATCCTCCCACCGCCGGTGATTATTTTCTCTCCCTCCCGAATCCCTTCGCCACGGACTCAGCCGCCGCCGCCACGGCCATGGTCACTGGCCATAAGACCGTGAAGGGCGCCATCGCCTGGGGACCTAGGACCGCCGGGGAGGGTCCCGGGGGGGCCTTGCCCACCCTCGCCGAGTTGCTTCGCGGGCGTCTGGGCTTTGCCATCGGCATCGTCAGCACCGTGCCCTTCAGCCACGCGACGCCCGCGGCCCTGGTCAGCCATAGTCCCCGCCGCGATGATTATCCGGCCCTGGCCGCCCAGATCTTCGGCGAGACGCGTCCGGAGGTCGTCATCGGCGGCGGTTTTCCGGGGCACTCTGGTATCACGTCCTTCAAGT